>JASFYU010000114.1:0-11049 GCA_045046905.1 Flavobacteriaceae bacterium
ACAATGGCTAAGAATACATTGAAAAAGTATCTTAGCCTAAACGTTATCCTTCATTATGACCAACCAACAAATCAATGATAAAATTCTTTAGAAAAATACGCTACGACCTTATGGAGAAAGACAAAACTGGAAAGTATTTAAAATATGCTATAGGAGAAATAGTGCTTGTGGTTATTGGAATTTTGATTGCCTTACAAATTAACAATTGGAACAATAATTATCAATTAATTAAAAAAGAAAAGACTTATCTAATTGAAATCAAAAACAACTTACTAATCGATAAAAGACGTACTGAAGAAACAATAGGTCATAATAATAGAAAAATAGCAGCTATAGACACAATGATGAGTTTATTACCTAAAGCTAAGAATAGCAATGACTACATAGAATATCTTCTAAAAATCCGTCCTCTCTTATGCACTTTCCCAACTTTTGAACCTATCAGAATCGCCTTTAATAATATGATGACATCACATAGTATTGACATCATTCAAAATACCGAATTACGAACTATTTTGTCTACATATTATAATTATAATTGGGAAAGAAGTTCACAATCTGCAACAAGAGAACGAACAAGGAATTTTGCTGCTATTTTAACAGAAAAAATTATTGACCATCCTCTCTATTACACAAGTTTCAAGGAACAGCTCAAGCCAATGTTAAACTCTGACAACAAACTTTCATGGACTGATGATTATGAACTGGATATAAAAGATTCAAGTCATCTTGAATTTCATGAGGACAGAGAAGCAATTGCTTCAATGTTTAATATGCTACCAACAAGCGTTTATCACAGTAAGCGGATTCAAAATGCTGCTGAGGATATTGAGACTATCTTGAATATAATAGAAAATGAGTTACAATAAATAACGAAAGCACAACACCGTATAAAATTCATGCTAACTTTAAAGAAAAATTATAAAACCACAACAACCAATTAACATTTGTACTAGGCTGAAAACCCTACGGATTTTAAGCCGCACAAATATTATACAATACCGTTATGCTCAATATCTCAAACCTTAAAAAGCGAAAAAATGATTTTGTATAAACTCTTTATTTTTTTATTCTTTTTTTCCTTTTCCAATTTATTCGCTCAAGTATACAAGGGTTTTTCAAACAAAGATGTTCAGTCTATGCATGACAAATGGAATCTTGAGAATTGGGATGATGGAGGTAAAATTTCTCGATATACTTATTTGAACATGCCTGAATTTTGGACTCATGCCATTATTAATAGAAATGGAAACGTAAAGAACTTAATTGAAGATTACCGGAAAGAAGTTGAGGAATTCGTTATACAGTCTGATTTAGGTGAGATGTCCCTTCAGTCATACGTAAACACTAGTGATATGGTCGATGGCATGATTGTATTACACGGAAATCAGATTGTTTACGAAGCTTATCCTAGAATGTTCGCATATGAAAAACATCTTTATATGTCAGTCTCCAAAGTATTTGCTTCTACCCTTATCTCTATCCTTGAAGAACGAAACCTTCTTGATGTTTCTAAACCTATAGACTATTATTTACCAGAACTAAAAAAATCTGGTTGGGAAAACGTACCGATTATTGACATTTTGGACATGGCATCAGGAATTGATTGTAGAGAATTTGTAGAAGGAGCTTATGAAAACCCAGAAACTTGCTACTATCAATTTGAAGCCGCTCTTGGATTTTTAACTCGTACAGAAAAAACGGCGGACAATGCTTATGATTATATTAAGAGCTTATCCTCTAGTAAAGTACCTGGCAATATATTCGAATATACCTCAGTAAATACATTCGTTCTCTCTAACCTTGTTGAAAGAATTACAGGTCTGTCTTATGCAAAAAACATAGAACGTGAAATTTGGCAAAAAATCGGTGCAGAATCTGATGCGCTTATCACTCAAACAAATGGAATCAGTATTTCGCACGTAGGCATCAATTCTACGCTTAGAGATTTGGCTCGATTTGGCCACATGTTTTTGCCTGAAGGTCGTTCATCAAAAAGTTCTTTTGTCTCAGAGAAATATTATAATAGAATCCAAAAAGAAGGACGTCCACAATTATTAATCGCCTATGATTCCAAGAACAATACGCTTGATAGTGATATTCCTCACCATAATACCTACCAATGGGACAAAGTGATGGTAGACGGTGACTTTTATAAATCTGGTTTTGGCGGACAAGGACTTTATATTTCCCCTTCACGTAATTTAGTGATAGCATTTTTTGGAACTACCAATGACGATGGAATGAATAATCAATGCGCAGATATAGCTAGGCAAATCGCTAAATCAGGACTTTTCGAATAATTAGAATAAAGGGTAGGCATTGAGGAAATAAAACTGAGCATAATAATACCTCCTATGAAAAGCCTTAATCCAGTTTTCTAAAGTTCAAATTAAAGGATAGTTCGTTTACGTTATTATTATTAAGTATATTAAAGAAATAAGAATACAAGTACTCTTATCTACTTGTTATCAAAGTTCAATTAAAGGATTGTTTTATCATTAAGAAATAAAATTGGTCTTGGTTCGTTTTTGGTGTAGATTTACATCTGCTAAATACATGAATTATGGCAAGGCAAAGTATATCACAAACAAGGCCCAACGATGAATGGTTGAAAGCTCAAGTGCAAAATGAAGAATACTCAAGTAAAAGTGAATTGGTTAACGATCTTATTCGCCAAGCAAGAGAACAGCAAAAGGAAGTAGATTGGATTCGTGCTAAACTTTTGAGAGCTGAAGAAAACCTAAACACTAAAGGGTTTGTCAATAAATCGTATTAGTGCTTTTATACCGTTGTTACGCTTCATTATGACCAACCAATAACCAATGATAAAATTCTTTAGAAAAATCCGTCAAAATTTACTAGCTGAAAATAAGTTCAGTAAATACTTGATGTACGCCATTGGGGAAATTGTGTTGGTTGTTATTGGTATCTTGATTGCTTTAAGTATAAATAATTGGAATGAAAATCTAAAGAATAGGAATATCGAAACTACAGCTTTGATGAATTTAAGAGCTGAGTTTAAAGATAATAGTACCCGTCTTAATGATTTGATCGTTAAGAAGCTACAAGAAAATAAGGAACACCGTACTTATTTGGAAATCATCTCAAATGATACCATATCACTTAAAAACAAGTTAAAAGTTTCAATACCGAATACTTCTGGAAGGCGATGGAGTGCCACTTACGAAGTACTAAATAGCCTGCTTGGTAGTGGGGAATTTGAAAAAATAAAAAATGATTCTTTAAAAAAATTACTGACAAAGTGGACAGTTTTAGTTACCGCATATATTAAAACAGAATCTCGGTTTTTAGTTAATTTTGAAAACAAGAAAAACTATTTAGATTCAAGAATTTACTTTCAGGTTGCGGAAGAAAGTGGAGAAGATTACAAAACATATCCCAGCTCTTATTATCCCAATAATACAAAAGTCTTAAACGATTCTCTTATGTCCGCTTTTATTAATGATATTGAATATTTTAATCTTTTTAGTAATAAGTTGAATATTCTAACAATCCAATTAATCGTAGGTAAAAGAATCCAGAGAGAAAATCAAATAATTGTACAATTGATTGATTTGGAATTACAAAATGTAAGAAAATAACGATTTACCAACAAAACCTCCAATGAAAAGCCTTAGTCTAGTTCTCTAAAGTTCAAATAAAGCAAGCTAAAAACTCAATTAAATGAACTTTCTCTTAATTTTACAGTATTGCAATTTTAAGATCAGAAAATGAGATTACTATACCAAATCAATTCATATTAGACTATATAAATACAAAATTTGAGTGCAAATAAAAAAAACCTTAAAGAAATAAATCTCTAAGGTCTTGATTTTCATGTGATGGCACTAGGATTCGAACCTAGGACCGCCTGCTTAGAAGGCAGGTGCTCTATCCAGCTGAGCTATGCCACCATTTTCAATTATCAAATCTATCTAGGTGAAAAGTAGCTACTTTGCCCGTTCAAGACCTGAGCAAAGAAAATTCACTATCAACTTTGCGGGTGCAAATATAATAATGTATCGTGATGTAAAAAATTATATTTCAACTATAAATCAAATTATATAATGACATAGCTAATTTTCTTTACAATGTGGTAAGTGAAGAGGGTTGATTAAGCCGGTGGTGTCAATAGATAGGGTTTTACCAACTTTAATTATAAACTGTCGAACTCAGGTTTTGAAGTTTTGGAGCGAGCTACTCTTTTTTGCATAGCTGTAGTTACGCAATAGAAGTGCAAGGAATCAAAACTTCAAAGCTGTACCGAGTGAATTCGAAGTATGAATGCGTTTGTATGAGGCCGTTTGTAGTTAAATTGGTATTAGACAACGATTAGTCCAAATCGATTAAAATTTCTAAAATTTGAATGGCAGCATTCGATATTTTGGTTCCTGGTCCGAAAACGGCCACCGCACCGGTATCAAAAAGAAATTGATAGTCCTGCTTTGGAATAACGCCACCTACAATGACCATAATATCTTTTCTACCATGGTTTTTAAGTTCGGCAATAACTTGGGGTACCAATGTCTTATGGCCGGCTGCCAAAGAAGAAACGCCAAGAATATGAACGTCATTTTCTATGGCCTGCTTCGCTGCCTCTGAGGGGGTCTGAAACAAGGGGCCTATATCTACGTCAAAGCCGAGATCGGCATAGCCTGTAGCAACAACCTTGGCTCCCCGGTCATGCCCGTCCTGACCCATTTTGGCAATCATTATACGTGGTCTGCGACCCTCTTGTTTTGCAAATTGGTCTGCGAGGGCTCTTGCCTTTTTAAAACTACTGTCGTCTTTAATCTCTTTTGAATACACCCCTGATATTGATTGAATTTTTGCCTTATGCCTTCCGAAGACAAGCTCGAGAGCAGTGCTGATTTCGCCTAAGGTCGCTCGGGCTCTAGCAGCTTCTACGGCTAAAGCTAATAAATTTTCTGTATCTTTGTTTATTTTACGATTTCCCCCTTTGGCAGCATAGGTCATCTGTTTTTGTGCTGAGGCAGACAATTTCTTCAAGCTAGCTTCAACTATTTTTGTATTCCTTGTCTTTTTAATGGCCTCTAAACGTTTAATTTGTTGTCTTCGGACTTCTTCATTGTCAACCTCCAAAATTTGCAGTTCATCTTCTTCGTCAAGTTGATATGTATTCACTCCGACAATGATGTCATGACCACTATCAATTCGTGCTTGTTTTTTTGCGGCCGCTTCTTCTATTCGCATTTTTGGTATGCCGGCTTCAATAGCTTTGGTCATTCCGCCGAGTGCTTCAACTTCTTCAATGAGTTGCCAAGCTTTTTGCGAAATTTTATGAGTTAGGCTCTCTACATAAAAACTGCCGGCCCAGGGGTCTGTAGTTTTTGTGATTTTTGTTTCTTCCTGTAAAAATAGTTGAGTATTACGTGCGATACGAGCGGAAAAGTCGGTAGGTAGGGCAATGGCTTCATCAAGGGCATTAGTATGTAAACTTTGAGTGCCTCCGAAAGCCGCGGCGGTGGCCTCTATAGTTGTTCTTGCCACATTGTTAAAGGGGTCTTGTTCGGTAAGGCTCCAGCCACTGGTCTGACAATGGGTACGGAGAGCCAATGATTTTTCGTTTTTAGGATTAAATTGTTTTACCAATTTGGCCCATAGCATTCGACCGGCACGTAGCTTGGCAATTTCCATAAAGTGGTTCATGCCTATTCCCCAAAAAAAGGAGAGTCGCGGTGCAAAGCTGTCGATATCCATTCCTGCTTTAAGGCCGGTGCGAATGTATTCTAATCCGTCGGCCAAGGTATAAGCTAGTTCTATGTCTGCAGTTGCTCCTGCCTCATGCATATGATATCCTGAAATGCTTATACTGTTGAATTTGGGCATGTATCGACTTGCATACTCAAAAATATCAGAAACGATCTGTATTGATGGGGCAGGAGGGTAGATATAGGTATTTCGAACCATGAATTCTTTTAAGATATCATTCTGAATTGTTCCTGAGAGCTGATCTATAGAAACACCCTGCTCTTCTGCAGCTACGATATAGAATGCCATGATGGGTAATACGGCCCCGTTCATGGTCATAGAAACCGACATTTTGTTTAAAGGAATATCTTCGAACAGTATTTTCATATCCTCTACAGAATCTATGGCAACCCCCGCTTTACCTACGTCGCCGGTAACGCGTTCATGGTCACTATCATAGCCCCTGTGTGTAGCCAAATCAAAAGCAACCGAAAGACCTTTTTGACCTCCAGCTAAATTTCTTCGGTAGAAGGCATTGCTTTCTTCGGCGGTAGAGAATCCTGCATATTGGCGTATGGTCCATGGTCTTCTTACATACATCGTGGAGTAGGGCCCACGTAAAAATGGAGGAATACCTGCCGCAAAATCAAGATGTTCTAGATTTTCAACATCTTTCTTTGAATAGGAAGATTTTACCTCAATACCTTCGGCGGTTTCAAAGCTTTTTGGCAGTGATTTCGAATTTTGTGTTCTTGGTTCGCTGCTTTTAAGGGTCAAATATTGCAGGTCTTTCCTATTCATCTTTCAATCGTTTTTGTTCAATATCTTCCGCCAGCCTTTTTTCCAAGATTGGTTCGATTAGAGTTTTTCTCTTTTTGGTTTTCATAAAGGGGTAGAGTTCTAGAATACTTCCCATTTTGTCATCTGGGTTTTGATATTTGTTAGTGCCCACTAAAATTTCTTCTTTTTGGTTAAAAAGTTCTTGTTCTTTTTGGGCGCTCTCTTTTATCTTTTTTTGAATGGTATGGTCTTTCAATTGTCTTAAGAACCCTCCGTTTGCTTCAATATTTTTAAATAACATCAAGGCTTTTTGAGATAATTGATCGGTAAGTTTTTCGATATAATACGTGCCATCAACAGGATTGTCTACCTTGTTTAAATAGCTCTCATGTTTCATAATCAATAATTGATTTTTGGCAATACGTTCACCAAAGTCATTGGTTTTATGATATAGAGAATCGTATGCTGTGTTCTGAACCGTGTTTGACCCACCTAAGATTGCGGCCATACATTCTGTTGTGCTGCGAAGCATATTCACATTGTAGTCATAAAGTGTTTTGTTACGTTTGGAGGGGAGGGTTATAATATGGCAGTCTGGGGCTAAGCCGTATGCATCGGCAATAGTCTTCCATAGTAATCGTAGGGCTCTGATTTTGGCGATTTCGAAAAAATAATTTGGTCCAATGGCAAGCTTGAACGTTATTTCTTGAAAGTGTTTTAGGCCATGTTCGAGATTGTTATAATGATTGAGATATTCATTGGCATGGCCAAGGGCGTATGCCAATTGTTGCACCATATTGGCTCCAGCATTTTGATACAGCGAAACATCTATACTCAGGATGCTCCTTGCCTGATTCACCCAATCTGATGTTAAGATTTCATCGAGAATTTTATGATCTTTTTCTTTGTTTATAAACCAGTTTCCGCTGCGGGCTAGATTACCTATGATATCAATATTCAGATAAATATCAGAGTTTGTAAAGTCATTAGAATCAAAGATTTTTTTTAAATAGCTGGGCGATAGAAATTGTAAATTAAAATGAATGGGTACCTTTTCTAAATTTATAGTTTGAAGAAGGTCTTTTATGTTAATATCTTTCGAGGGAATAACAAAACTCAAACTTTCGACACCTTGCTTTAAGATTTTCAATGCCTTTTTATTGGCCCTGATTGCGTCTTGAACAAAAATCTCTTGACCAATGTTCCATTTCGTATTTTCAAAAAGTTTATTTGATTCGAGATCCTCAAGGTCATCGGTATTATAAAAGGGCTTTGTTTTTATTCCTTCAGGAGATTCCCATATCAAAGAGTCATTGTAGTCCGCTCCTTTAAGGTCGAATTGTATTTTTTGTTTCCATGCCTTTGAGGAAACTTTGTCAAACTCGTTAAACAGTGCTTTTTCTTTCATGTTTGTATATAGAATAGAATCTTATCGCTTACAGAATTGGTCATATTCGATTTTCATATGAAGATACACTTAAAGCGATAAATAGGACAAATACATGCAAATGTACAAACGGCAAGTTAAGCTGGGGTTTCCTTTTATAAAATGACAAACATCATATAATTAATAAGTGTAATCTAGATAGGATTAGCGATACTAGCTTTATAGAGGGTTTGATTTTTTTATTTGAAAAATAGTAGTATATACCTAGCTCGAGGGTAGTTGGTTTTAAGGAATTTAGTATTTGATGGGGCGTATTCGCCCCGAATATAGTTTGAGTCTTTAAATATCAATTAATTAAAAACCTTTAGTATATTTGTACTGTTGTGTTGTGACCCAATACCTTAAAATGAGGTTAGGGCCAATGAAAGGCTTTCCACAAAGGGAGGCTTTTTTTGTTAGTGGCCTCTTCGTTTGCCCTTCTTTAGATACGATTATTGTTTTTATAGATTGCCCATTATTCTTAGCAGTGGGTTTAACCTGCCTACCGCAGGCAGGCTTACCCCGAAGTAGTTTGCTATTCAAATATTCCGTAAGCTTACTACAGCTATATTTTATGATAAATCACTGACAATCATAATCTTTAATGTGATTGTAATTCATAAATATATAGTATAAGGCGCTCTATTTATTGTGCTTTTATAGAAGACCATTACAAAAGGATTATGCCACAGTACCATACTTTGGGTACAACTCCACAAAAAAGGCATACTGTCTTCAAAAAGATGATGGTAGCTTACATTATGAGCAATTGTTCGGCACCATTGGTTTTGATGGCATGTCTTCCTTAATGTACCATTTGCACAGACCAACTCAGGTCAAAGAAGTGGGCAAGACCTTGGATGTTTCTCCAAGGGCCGTTGTCGAACACAACATAAAATCAAGACTGATGAAAGGCTTTGAGGTGGAGGCGGAAGATGACTATCTCGATAGTAGAAAAACGCTACTCTTCAATTCAGATGTACATATAGGTCTTGCCGTACCTAGAAAATCGATGACCACTTACTTCTATAAAAATACGGATGCAGATGAACTTATTTTTGTGCACAGGGGCGCAGGAACTTTAAAAACAATACTGAGAGGATTTCCTTTTGAATATGGTGACTATATGTTGATACCGAGAGGAACAATCTATCAGATAGTATTTGATTCCGAAGATAATCGACTGCTGATTATCGAATCGTACCACTCGATATATTCCCAAACGCTACCGTAACTGGTTTGGGCAGCATTTGGAGCATTCCCCTTTTTGTGAGCGTGATTTTAAGCTGCCGCAAAACTTAGACCCCATGATGAGCAAGGAGCGTTTTTGATAAAAATGAAAATCAAGGGCAATTACACCATATAATTTATGCCACGCATCCTTTTGATATGGTTGGATGGGACGGGTACAATTTTCCGTATGCATTTTCTATCCATAATTTTGAACCGGTTACAGGGTGGGTGCACCAACCGCCACCGGTGCACCAGACCTTTGAGACTTCAGCTTTTGTAGTTTGTTCATTTGTGCCACGATTGTATGATTATCATCCAGAGGCGATTCCTGCACCTTACCATCATTCGAACATTGATTCCGATGAGGTTTTGTACTATGTGGATGGTGATTTTATGAGTCGTACCAATATTGACAAGGGCTATATTTCTTTACACCCGGCAGGCATTCCGCATGGGCCGCACCCAGGCACCTATGAGGCCAGTATTGGAAAAGAGAAAACCGAAGAATTGGCCGTGATGATTGATGCTTTTAAGCCTTTACAATTGATCCAAATTGCTTTCGATATTGATGATGGAAGGTATTATCAAAGTTGGTTATAACCTAGGAGTAAGAGCGTCTATTTGAATGCCAAGTTTAATTGGTAGTAGGCGTTGTGTGAGATGTTTTACAATTCATTAATCACAAAATACACCAAAGAAGCTGCCAGCTTTGCCGTCTGATTATCAATATCATATATGGGGTTTGTTTCTGCGACATCCATGCTTATCAGTTTTTTTGAATCTAAAATGAGTTTTAGACACTTCAGAACCACCTCTGGTGAAAAACCCATAGGTGATGGTGCGCTTACTCCCGGGGCATATGCTGATGAGAATCCGTCGAGGTCAATAGTGCAATACATATGGTCTGCCTCATTTATAAACTGCTGAAGTTGGCCTTTAATCTTCGTCCAATGGTGTAGATTAAAATGTTCATTTTCAATATAGCCCGCTCCAAGGTCTTTGGCGGTCTGAAACAACATACGATTATTGGCATCCTTGCGAATGCCCAAGCATAAGTATTTGAATGGCAAACCTTCTTCCTTACAGTCTTGGGCGATTTGATAAAAGGGCGTGCCAGAATTGTTTCCTAGGGCGTTCGAGCGCAAATCAAAATGTGCATCAAAATTGATAATACCTATAGTCTTCGTTTTTCCAAGATGTTTTCGAATACCAGTATAGTGCCCATAAGCGATATCATGGCCGCCTCCTAAGATAATAGGGAATACCTTTTTGGTCAACAATAGTAAAACCTTTTCTGATAAGATAGCCTGTGCGGTCTCCATATCCTGATCTAAACATTCAATGGGTCCAAGATCTAATAGTCGAGTGTCGGCGTCCAAATGATTGGGCATTTTTCCTAAGGGTTTACGAATTGCATTAGGCCCTTCGCTAGCTCCTGTTCTCCCCTGATTTCTTTTAACGCCTTCATCACAGGCGTAGCCCAATAGTGCTATTGTTTTCTGAAATGAAAATGTATCAACCTTATCAAAGTTGATACATTTCACTTTTTCGTGCAAATACAATTCTTGACCAGATTTTCGTCCGCTCCAACGTTTTTGGCGATTTAATTGTGATTCTTGCATACGTAAACGATTGATGTGTGTGAAACTTGTTTCAAGTTAATAATTCCTCCTTTCATCGCATCAGAGACGAAGTTTTTATTTCTTTCTTCTACAAAAATCTCTCATTGAGGGTTTAATCTGCCTACCGCAGGCAGGCCAGCCTGACGGCAAAGGCAGAGTCTGAACTTGCTTTTTGCAGTTACGGGGGAGGCAAAATACCAAATTTCGGTTTTTGGCCCTAAGGCCAAAATAAAACTGGCGAAATACCCCTATGGCTCTGCCTCGGGGATAGTC
>JASFYU010000115.1:0-30275 GCA_045046905.1 Flavobacteriaceae bacterium
TGGAGGCAATTGCCTCCAATGCTTGGGTATCTTTTGAGAATCGCTTGTACTCATCTCTGAATGTGAGTATCGCCGAAGGCTCTAATCCTATTACTGGAAGTTTTTGCTCAGCAAAGGAGCTCAGTTGTCCAATATTCTTGAGCGCTAACTTTTTTGCCTGCTTTAAAAACCCTTTTGAAATATAGGTGCGTCCACTTTCTGCAAAGTATAATACCACATCATAACCCAATCTGACCAGTACTTCTATGGCGTCTTTTCCAAGTTCTACATCGAGATAGTTCGTGAATTCATCGATATATAAAACTATCTTTTGTTTTGATATAGTATTCTGTATTTTAAGTTGTTGTAAGTGTTTATTGAAATTAAAACTATACACTTTAGGAAGGCTTCTTTCGGCGGCAACCCCAACTACTTTTTTAAGTAAGCTGCTTAAGATTTTCGAATCGTAGATGGCATTGGTCAGACCAGAGACTCTACTGCCTATTTTGTTCAATTTCGTATTATGGGCGAATAGTTTACTGCGCAAAGGGTAGCCGTTCACTTCTTGATATTGGTATAGGAATTCGGCTTTTAGGGCAGCTACATCAACATTGCTTGGGCATTCACTGGCGCAGGCCTTACAGCTAAGGCAAAGATCAAAGACTTCTTTCAATTCTTTTTGATCGAACCTATTGGGTTTCTCCGAGCTGGTCAGAAATTCTCGAAGAGCGTTCGCTCTACCTCTGGTTGTGTCTTTTTCATTCTTGGTGGCATGATAACTGGGGCACATACTGCCATTCATATGATGGGTCTTTCTACAATCACCGCTGCCGTTGCATTTCTCGGCGGCTTTTAGAATGCCTTCGCTATCTGAGAAATCCATTAAAGTGGATATTTCAGGTTCTTTTCGGTCGATTTCATACCGAAGGGATTCATCCATAGGGTATGCGTCGACAATTTTTCCAGGATTAAAGATGTTATTGGGGTCGAAATAAGATTTTATCCGTTTTAGTAATTCATAATTCTTATCCCCGATCATCAAGGGAATAAATTCTGCCCGAACAATGCCGTCTCCATGTTCCCCGCTAAAAGAGCCTCTGTATTTTTTGGTAAGCTTGGCCACATCAGTCGTAATAGCCCTAAACAGGCTGACGTCATCAGATTTCTTAATGTTCAGTATCGGCCGTAAATGCAGCTCCCCTGCCCCTGCGTGGGCGTAATACACGGCATCTTGATTGTATTCTTTCATAATCTGGGTAAACTCGGCGATAAAACTCTTAAGATCTTCAAGTGCGACTGCCGTGTCCTCGATACAGGCTACAGCCTTTCGGTCGCCAACAATATTACCCAACAACCCCAGTCCGGCTTTTCGCAGTTCCAAAGCTTTATTGATGTCATCTTTCTTTAAAACAGGATTAGCATAACTCAATCCAGATTCCTCTACAGTAGCTAATAACTGCTGAAGTTGCTTATCTAAACCGTCAACCGTATGGTCTTTAACCTCTAACATCAAAAGGGCGGCTGGGTCTCCCTCGACAAAAAATCGATTTTTCAACTGCTCTCGATTATTTTTAGTGCAATCTAATATCACTTTATCCATCATCTCGCAAGTGTACAGCTTGTGTCGCATGACGGGTTCTACGTCACTTAGGCAATCCTCAAGGGTTTTGTAGTGTGTTACGACCATGGCCGATAAGGCAGGAGGCAAATCATCTAACTGTAGGGTGATTTCAGATGTAAATGCAAGGGTGCCTTCGCTACCACTCAACAGCGCACAAAGGTTAATATCACTGATATCACCTCCAAAAAGAGTGCTTTTTAAGAGTTCATCAACAGCATAGCCTGTATTTCTTCTATGAATTGCTGGTTTTGGAAATTCATCTATTATTTCTTTCTGTATAATAATATCAGACAGCTCTTTATATATATTCTTGTAAATAGATGCTTCAAAGGTAGATTCGACCGATTTATCTTTGAACCTGTCTGCTGTGATAGCTTTAAACTCGGCCTCACTCCCATCGGCAAGAATGGTTTTCATTGAAATGACCTTGTCACGGGTGACCCCGTTCTGAATTGATGTTGTGCCTGAAGAATTATTGCCAACCATACCACCTATCATGCAGCGGTTCGAGGTAGATGTATTAGGACCAAAAAAGAGACCGTGGGGTTGCAGGTATTGGTTTAATTCATCGCGGATAACCCCCGGTTGCACTCTTATCTGCTTTTTCTCTTTGTCAAAATCAATTATTTTAGTGAAATGTTTTGACACGTCGACTACGATACCGTCACCTACGCATTGCCCTGCTAAAGAAGTGCCGGCAGTTCTAGGAATAAGGCCGACCGAATGGATCTGCGCAAAATGAATGAGTTTTTTAATGTCATCCACGTTTTTTGGAAAAGCCACAGCCAAAGGGATTTTTCGGTACACCGAAGCATCTGTACTATATAGCCCTGTCGTCAATTTATCGAAGAGGAGCTCACCTTTAAGCTCTTCCCCTAGATTTTTTAATAAAATTTTAGTCACTCTGGAACAATTTTGTACACAAAATTAAGTTTTTATTGTTTTGAGCCAAGTTATAGACGACCCAATTTTCAAATCATTACCCTAGAGGCATGTACGCATGACGGCAAGGCAGGCCAACAAGAATATGATAAGAGAAAGGCCTACTGCTTGACTTCACTATTAAAAACAGAAACATATGAAATTTTTGAAAGTAATTATCCTGACTATATGCTTTGGGTCCTTATCTGCTGGTGCCCAAGAAATTGCAGACCATGCCATTGGCTTAAGACTTGGTGACAGTGATGGGTTTGGCGCCGAAATATCGTACCAAAAATCACTTTTTCGCTACAACCGCTTAGAGGTAGATCTCGGCTGGCGCGATAGCCGTAATTTTGACGCCTTTAAACTGGTGGCTCTGTATCAATGGATCCATTCAATCGATCAGGGTTTTAATTGGTTCTATGGCGTTGGTGGTGGATTGGGAAGCGTTGATTTTACACCACTTCCGAATAACACTCCTGACGGCGGCTTGTTTGTTTTTGCTGCCGGGGATATTGGTGTGGAATACAATTTTGATTTCCCGCTCTTACTTTCCTTAGATTTCAGACCAGAAATAGGTATTATAGGCTATGATGGTTTTTCTGATGCCTTTGACTTTGATATAGCACTGGGGGTTAGGTATCAATTTTAAGCACGGGGTGTTGACCACAAACTGAGTTTAATCGAAAAAAACCGCTAGTATTTTCCTTAGGACCTACTTTCGGAAGGATAGTGGGTTTTATTCCCACCAGTCGGTTTAACCTGCCTATGCCGGCAGGCAGGCTTGCCTAGAAATGTTAAAGTTTGTTCCTTTTAATGCCTCGTAGTTTACTACATTTTAATTCCCCATTGAGGGTTTAATTCCCCGAGGCCTGCCTACCGAAGGCAGGCTTGCCTAGAAATGAAAAGAGAGTTCTTTCAAGCCCTTAGCTTTTGGCCGAACTCAGCTTACAAGTAAATAAAGGAGGAGAGCCTACACCTACTCAGGTTAATACAATCACAAATGCCTTAAGCACTGGTATTTTAAGGTTTTTTTTATCTGGCATTATATAAGTACCTTTGCCATTCTAAAAATCAATATAATGAAAAAGATTCTATTTTCCCTTGCCTTAGTACTGACTATTGTTGCTTGTAATCAGCAACCTGAGGGGTATACCATTACCGGAAATATCTCTGGTGTCATCGAAGATGGAACTATGGTTTTTCTACGAAAAAAGGGTAAAGATAATCAACCCATCGATATTGATACCACGACTGTTAAAAATGGTAAGTTCGTATTAAGTGGTAAGGTAGAGGGTATTGAAATGCACTTTATTTTTATTGATAAATTAATGGGCTATACCGGAGTAATCTTGGAAAACGGAGAGATTGAGCTCAGCGCCCAGAGAGATAGTTTAGGATTGGCAAAGATAAAGGGAACGGCACAAAATGATATGTTTACTGATTTTATAGAAGGTTCACAGGCCATATCAAAAAGGGCAATGTCTATTCAAGAGGACCTTCAAAAGGCGACATTGGCTAGAGACGAAGCTTCGATTACCTCACTTAGCGATGAGATGTCAGAACTTAAGGATGAGGCTAAAGATTTTGAACTCGATTATATAAAAGAGAACCCCAGTGCGCTAATTTCGGTATTGTTGATAGATAAGATTATCGCTACACGAACGGCAGCCCTAGAGGAGGTACAGGCACTTTATGACCTTCTTGCTCCAGAAATTTTGGAGGCGGAGGCAGCAAAGCAGGTGCTTGAAAAAATAAGCGCGATGAAGGCTGGACAAGAAAAAGAAAAAAGTACTACCATAGGTGCCAAGGCACCAAGTTTTTCAGCTCCGGACCCTAATGGAAAAGATTTGGCTCTGGCTGATGTCTTGGGCAAGGTAACCCTGATCGACTTTTGGGCTGCTTGGTGTAGACCCTGTCGCGCAGAAAACCCGAATGTGGTCAAGGTCTATAAAAAATATCATGAAAAAGGCTTGAATATAATAGGGGTTTCGCTGGATAAAAAAGCCGAGGCCTGGAAAAAGGCCATCGAAACTGACGGCTTAACATGGAGCCATGTATCGAATATCGCCTATTTTAACGATCCTATTGCCAAATTATATAATGTAGATGCTATTCCTGCAGCATTCTTATTAGATGAGAACGGCCTTATCGTAGCAAAAAATTTAAGAGGTGCCGCATTAGAAAAGAAAGTGGCTGAGCTACTGGACTAGAGTGCCTATACAAGTAAAAAGCCCTGTGCATTAAAACACACAGGGCTTTTTAGGTATTGATTGAGTTCAATCCAAGATTTAGAATCTGTCGCGAACATCATCAAAAGTTCCTTTGACTTCAACGGTTCCAGATTTTTTAACCTTACCGAAAATATTTACTACAGAGCTATTGCCAATAAATTCAATGGTAGCACCATCTTTCAATATCAAATCACCGTAAATGGTCAAGTTTCCTTCTACCCTAAACGTGGCTCCCTCGTCAACAGTGATGTTTTTTCTTTTGTTATTTCTTCCCACAACCAAAGTACCGTTCATTTCAAACAAGGCATTGCTATTGATATAGTTGCTATTGCTAGTTGTCCAAGAACCACAAAGTAGTAATGAGCCGTTAACCGTTATTCTATTAAATCTTTTTGCACCTCTATATTCCTTGACCTGACCTTGTTGCACAAGTAAATCCCTGTTTCCTTGATACGCTGTCAGTGAGGCACAACGCGAAACTAGACTTTCGTCAGGTCTGTTCAATTTTATAATCTGAAGACCTTGTCTGCCTGAAGCAGCAAAAATATAATCGCCTTTTGATTCTACATAATTGATAGAACCATCTAATTCGATTATGCCAACTAGGTCTGAATTATTATTATTTTCCTCTGATAAACAAAGACCTGCACCTCCATTGGCCATTAAAATGACTTTCTGATTAGTTGTTACAGCATTGGTGACAACATCTTGGTTCGATACGCCCTCAGGGTTTAGCAAGATAGGAATATACTCTAGTAATGAACCTGTGGCTGTATCGTAAACACCTGCGCCTTTTGTGCCTTCAGAAACAACTATTTTATCTCCGAAAAAGGCAATGGTTCTTTTAGATGCTGGTCCAAAATCAGAATCAATGTCGATTTCTTTTGTAATATTCAAGTTCTGATCTAATAATAAGATCCCTTTACTTGCGTCTAATAAGGCTATGTTATTATCTTTCGATGCCAATGATCGTAAATCTTCAAAAGGTACTTCTTTCAATATTTCAATGCTGTTTTTGTCGTATACGGTCAATGAACCGTCCATGCCACTAGTAACCATTATGGTATTGTTCACTAGGGCGATATCGGTACCGTTAAATCCTTCTTGAAAACCATAGGATATTCCTGCTGAAAGATTAAATTTTCCATTAGAAGCTGAAATCTTGGCAATAAAGGAATTAGAGGTCGCCCTTACCGATTTTTCGGAATCGACACCGCCTACGGCATAGACATATCCGTTTTCATACTTAAGAGAATTGATATCCGCATTTGTATAATAAAGCCTAGAAGTAATTTTTGGCTTATTGGGGTTCTTAATATTTATGATGTCTATACCACCAGCATAATTAGCACCTACCGTATTATAGGAGACATATGCATAATTATCAACCAGGTGTATATGTGATGCAGTTAAGCTCTCGCCGCCGCCATAGGATGGCGGATTAATCTGCGCCACTAAGGTAAGTGGATAGTCTCCTGCTATTTCTGATTTTGCGCCGAGACTGAATTTACCCGTGACACTATTTTCCTCGTAAATATCTAAGACACCAGATTTGTCATATAAAATACTATTTTCTAAAACAGATTGACTGCTTTCAATAGAGATGTCGTCTTGGGGGTTGCTAAAAATGGTAGTTTCATCACTACAGGATATTTGCATACCTATAGCAGCTAAACATAGCAATGTTTTTTTTATCATAAGTAGGTTTGTTTGGATTCTACTACGAACGATAAAATTGTGTTTATGGTATAATTAAATCAGTTTTTTTTTTACAGTATTCCCGAAAAAAAGAGAAGGGATTAAAAAAAGAGATATTTTTGTAAGAATTTTATGCAACAAAGGGTAGCTTAAATCTTTCCCATTTTTTCCATGACAAAGAGAATAACGATGGGGACGGCTAATAATATGACCATCAGGGGATCGCTTAGTAGTAGATCGGGTTTAAAGATCAAGGCAGATACATAGCCTCCGATGGCTCCTCCGAAGTGGGCAGTATGGCCAATGTTTCCTATACGATTTTTCATACCATAAATGGAATACAGTAAATAGCCTATGCCAAGAATATAGGCAGGAATCGGGATGGGAATAAACATAATACCCAAAGAATCATTGGGCTGCAAAAGAATGGCGGCATATAAAATTCCTGTAACCGCTCCACTAGCCCCTACCGCGCTATAGTGATATTCGTTTTTATGAAAGAATAGTGCCAATAGACTGCCAGCAAACAAACTGATAAAATAGATGGCAATAAACTTGCCGGGGCCGAACCATGAAATGACCACATCGGCAAAGAAATACAAGGTAAACATGTTCATAAAAAGGTGCGCGATATCTACATGTAGAAATCCAGAACTAAGCATACGACCCTTTTGACCTGCTTGTATTGCTCCAACTCCAAACTTGTGGCGTTCGAAAAAAGAAGTGTCATTGAAACCTTTGAGAGAAACCAAAACATTAGCGACCATGATGGCTATGGTGGCTATGTGAATGTCATACATGGGTAGGGCTATTATATTTCGTGCCAAATATAGCTATATTTGCGCATTCATAAGGCAATGCATGCAACTACTCGTTTTTATCTTAGTATATCCATTTTTATGGTTTATTTCCATTCTTCCATACCGACTGTTCTATGGTTTTTCGGACCTTATTTGCTTTTTGGTCTATCGCCTAATCGGCTATCGGAAAAAGGTGGTCCGAGATAATTTGGAATTGGTTTTTCCTGCGAAATCAAAACAAGAAATCGACCGTATCGAAAAAGAGTTCTACACCCATATGTGTGATATGTTCTTAGAAATGGTGAAGACTATGAGTCTGTCTAAAGAAGAAGTGAAAGAACGTTATAACGTAATCAATGTTGAAATCTTACAAAAAGTATTGCAAACGAAGAGTGTGCTCGTGGTTTGTTCGCATTACGCTAATTGGGAATGGAATGTAAGTATCAACAATTATGTTGATGCCAAGGGGTATGCGGTGTATCAGAAAATAGGAAATAAGTATTTTGATACCTTTATCAAAAAAGTTAGGGCGAGATGGAACACGACGCTCATAACACAGACTGAAACCGTAAAAACAGTCATCAAAAACCATAAAAATAATATTAGGGCCGGGTATGGCATGGTCAGCGATCAATCACCACAATGGCACAGGGCCCAATATTGGTCTGAATTTATGGGTGTAAAAGTGCCTATTTTCAACGGTACCGAAACTATGGCCAGAAAAATGGATCTTGCCGTAGTTTTTTTAAAAGTTTCTAAGGTAAAACGTGGGTATTACAAGGCTGAGTTCATACCCATAACACTAGCTGGCGGCAGTACCGAAAAAAATGAGATTACCGATCAATTCTTAAGATTGACCGAAAATCAGATCCGCGAAGCGCCCGAATTTTATTTTTGGACCCATAAACGATGGAAACATCGAGACAAGGTGCCTGAGGATTATAAATAAACTACCTTGATGCAGGCATCGGAGTATAAAACCCACTGGTGAGAATAAATTATTTAAAGCGCTGTAGCGCATTGATTGGTTATAAACCTTTGCTGGGCGAAATTTTTCCGCACCTTATTGCATACTAGAATACAATATTAAGGGTATACTTGTATTAAAATACGCTACTTATGGAGATTCTAGAGTCGTTTTATACTGAAATCATTGGATTTTTAGGAATCTCACAGGCATGGGAAATTTTAAAAACTGGCGATTACAGCGCATTTAGAACCTATGAGGGTGTAGTTTCCTTGATTTACCCACTTATTCCCCTGCTACTTATATTAGAACTTATCTTAGGTTTTATCTATAAAAAGCCTCAGACCAAGGTGTATAAGGTCAATTTTTTGATTTATATCTTTAATCGGTTTGTCGGTAGGTTTATGGCCATAGCCATGGTAACCTTACTCATTGGCCTATTACAGCCCCTTGCGCCTTTTCAGACCAAGCTGAGTTGGTATTGGTTTATATACGGGTATATTGTTTGGGAGCTAGGGCATTTTATCTACCATTATTTAGGTCACAAAGTACGGTTGTTCTGGTGTTTGCACTCCACACATCATGCTCCTGAGGATATGAACCTTTCGGTGACACATGCCCATTTTTTTCTTGAGGCTCCGTATGCTGATACCATTCGTACAACGGTATGTATTTTACTAGGGGTTCAGCCTGAGTTGTTGTTCATAATTATGTTTGTAGACGGTACCTACGGCGCCTTTATTCATATTGGTGAAAACCTATTAAAAGACGGTAGATTGGGGTTCTTGAATAAAATCATACTTACGCCCTCACATCATAGGGTACACCATGCCCGTAATCCACTTTATATGGATACTAATTTCTGTAATTTGCTGAATATCTGGGACAAGCTGTTCGGTACATTTCAGAATGAACAGAAAGATATTACCATCGAATACGGTATTACTCGCGAAATGGATTCGGGCAATTTTTTAGATGTCTATTTAGGAGAGATTATCGCTCTGGCCAAAGACATTGCAAAAGCCCCTGGCATCATGAACAAAGTACGTTATTTGGTTATGCCGCCAGGCTGGCATCATTCAGGAGACCATAAAACGGCCAAAATTGTTCGTGATACGTATTTAAAATCCATTGAGGCTAGGGTGTAAATACCAAGGTCGCCATTACAATACAGTGGTCACTGGCATAATTCTCGCAGAGCACCTTATAATCGATTACTTTCCAATGACTCGGCATATTGAACAGAATATGATCCAAACAAACTTTGGGTGCATTCGCCGGCCATGTATTTTGTTTTGCTTTAGGAATATTCGGCTTGCTAAAATTTTCGGATAATATTTTTAGTGTTCTACTTTCTGGGCCATCATTCAGGTCACCAACGATCAGTGTTGGATACTCGGTCTGCCCTAGAGCTTTGTTTATTGCCTTGGCCTGCATCAACCTATCGGTATCTTTTTTAAGGTGGTCTAAATGTGTGCCTACAAATTGTATAATATTCCCGTTTTTAGTCCGTATCTTGATTATAAGTGCGGCCCTTGGTTCAGAACTAGGCAAATGTGGCAAGGGAATATTCTCAGTACTCATAAAACTATAGGACGATAAAACGGCTTCCCCATATTCGCCGCCGTCATAATACATGGCACGGGCGAAGATGGAGGCCATTTTTGTCCGGATTCCCAATTCAGTAGGCAAATCATACTTCTTGGCCCTATTGGTCTTAAAATCGACCTCTTGTAGGGCGACTAGATCCGGTTTATAGCTGTTGATTACGCCGGCAATGGTATCTAGGTTAAAATCATTCCTGGTGGTACTCCCGTGCAGAATATTAAAACTCATAATCTTTAGGGTATCTGCTTGGGCTTGGGCTTCTATTGCCATGAACCCAAGCAAAAGTAACATCATGAATTTCCGCATATTTTTAATATTGAATTGTCTTGAGTTATTATATACCTGCCACTGCTTTGATTTCCACAATTATTCTATCGGCCAATTCATTCGCCTTGTCCTGACTTTTTGCTTCGGTATAAATACGTATAATAGGTTCGGTATTCGATTTTCGAAGATGTACCCAATTTTCAGCAAAATCGATTTTCACTCCGTCAATTGTAGAAATATCCTCGTTTTTATATTTTTTCGCCATCGCTATTAAGATTGCGTCTACATCAAGACCGGGCGTCAACTGTATTTTCTTTTTACTCATAAAATAGCTGGGGTAACTATCGCGAAGTTCCCTTACGGTACCCCCATGCTCGGCCATCAACATCAGAAATAAAGCCGTGCCTACCAGAGAATCACGCCCATAATGACTTTCAGGATAAATAATACCGCCATTGCCCTCACCACCAATAATGGCATTGTTCGCTTTCATTTTGGTCACCACATTCACTTCGCCTACCGCCGAGGCCTCATAGGTGCCACCGTGCTTTTGGGTAATATCTCGCAAAGCTCGTGAGGAAGATAGATTTGATACGGTATTCCCCTTTGTTTTTCCGAGAACGTAATCGGCACAGGCCACCAAGGTGTATTCCTCACCAAACATTTCTCCGTCATTGGTAATAAACGCCAAACGGTCAACATCGGGATCTACTACAATACCAAAATCAGCATTTTCCTTAACCACTAGTTCACAAATGTCTCCTAAATGTTCTTTTAAGGGTTCAGGGTTATGTGGAAAATGACCCGTTGGATCGCAGTATAATTTAATTACCTCTACACCAAAAGCTTCCAATAATTTTGGAATGGCGATGCCACCGGTAGAATTTACACCGTCGACCACGACCTTAAATTTTGCCTTCTTGATCGTATCGGCATCTACAAGTGACAAATTCAGAACCTCGTCTATATGAATATCAATATAGGAATCATTTTTTGTTATTTCTCCTAAATCATCAACCTCTGAGAATAGAAAATCCTCATTTTCGGCAATTTCCAAAATTTTCGCTCCCTGTGCAGCATTTAAAAATTCTCCTTTTTCATTCAATAACTTCAAGGCATTCCATTGCTTAGGGTTATGACTGGCAGTAAGAATAATGCCACCATCTGCATTTTCCATAGGCACGGCAATTTCGACTGTAGGGGTCGTAGACAGATCCAAATCAATGATATCAATTCCGAGACCTATCAGCGTAAAAACAACTAAATTCTGTACCATCTCACCCGATATACGGGCATCACGACCAACGACTACTTTTAGCTTTTCTTTTTTTGAATATTCCTTTAACCAAATACCGTATGCGGCTGCAAATTTTACCGCATCGATGGGTGTAAGATTATCCCCGGGCTTCCCACCAATGGTGCCTCGTATTCCTGAAATCGATTTTATTAAAGTCATATGTCTTTATAAGTTTGTGCAAATATACAGGTCTATCTCATAGAATTCATTTTGGCGTTTTGTTTTTGAGCAGCAATTTTTGTTTTTAGGAATTGGCGGCACTAGTTTATCAAGACATTGGAGTATTAAAAAAGGTTCTTTCTAACCATTCCACCATTCCACCATTCCACCATTCCACCATTCCACCATTCAATCATTCTAACATTGCATCATTCAATCATTCTAACATTGCATCATTCAATCACTCTAACATTACATCATTCAATCATTCAATCATTCAATCATTCCACCCTTGCATCATTCTACCATTATACCCTATCCTAAGTCAGCAATTCGTAAATTCGACATTCTTAAATTTCAATGGACTATGAATTTTTTAGCACATATATACCTCTCTTTTGGCGATGATGAAATCACCATAGGAAATTTTATAGCGGACAGTATCCGAAGTAACAAGTTCGACCACCTGCCACCACGGGTTCAGAAAGGCATTATTTTACACCGCCATATTGATACCTATACTGATTCTCATGCCATTCCTAAAAAAAGCAGCAAACGGCTTCATAAGAACTATAGTCATTATAGTCGGGTTATCGTCGATATTTATTACGACCATTTTTTAGCCAAGAATTGGAAACAATATTCCGATGTACCCTTGGCGATTTTTGTAGAACGTTTTTATGATCTATTGGAGGATAACTATACTATATTGCCTGTACGTGTCAAGCGCATGATGCCTTATATGATTGCCGATAATTGGATATATAACTACTCTAAAATGAAAGGCATAGGTAAGGTGTTACATGGGATGAATCGCAGGACTCAGAACAGGTCTAAAATGAACTTCGCCATTTTGGATCTTGAAGAACACTATGATAAATTTGAAGCGGAGTTCACTTCTTTTTTCGAAGAATTAATTACGTTCTCAAAACAGAAATACGTTTCATTATGAAGAAAATTATTCTCCTTGCTTTCACCCTAAGCCTGTTTACTAATTGTACTAAAAAATCGATACAGCCTAGGGGTCTGGTCACAGAAAATGCCATGGTAGTATCTGCCCGAAAAGAGGCATCTATGATTGGGATTGAAATTATAAAAAAAGGCGGTAATGCCTTTGATGCCATGGTGGCGACAGAAATGGCCTTGGTAGTTGCCTACCCTTATGCCGGAAATTTAGGTGGTGGCGGATTCATGGTCTACCGAAAAAGCGATGGCGATGTAGGCGCCTTGGATTATAGAGAAAAAGCACCCTTATCGGCACATAAGAACATGTACCTTGATTCACTGGGGCACGTTATTCAAGGTAAAAGTACGTTGGGTGCAACTTCGATAGGAGTGCCTGGTACCGTGGCCGGAATTATAGAGGTGCATCGAAAATTTGGTACACTTTCTTTGAAAGAGATTCTTGCTCCAGTAATTGCACTAGCTGAAAAAGGTGTGGTGGTGACCAAAAAGCAAGCAAGCCATTTTGAATCTTATAAAGAGGCTATTCTAAAAGCAAATGGGGGCTTTACTAGCTTTCCGATTAACTGCAAAGAGGGTGATACTTTAAAATATATGGCCTTGGCGAATACCCTTCGAAGAATTGCCGAAAAGGGTAGAGACGGATTTTACAAGGGGAAAACGGCCAAAATACTCTCCAACTTTATTCAAGAAAAAGGCGGTTATATCACTGAAACGGATATCGAAAAATATGAGGCGATATGGCGACAGCCTATAATTTTCAACTATAAAAATTTACGAATCACATCTATGAGCCCACCCAGTAGCGGAGGCGTAACTCTGAATCAGATTTTTAAGATGATAGAGCCTTATGATTTAGTTGAATTCGGCCATAATTCTGTTAAGGAGGTACAGCTATTTACCGAAGCTTCTCGGCGTGCTTATGCCGATAGGAATTATTTTTTAGGAGATCCTGATTTTGTAGATATACCCTTAGATGTAATATTGAGCAGCAGCTATTTGAAGGAGCGTATGGCTGGTTTTTCTTTTGAAAAGGCCACGCCTTCTTCCGAGGTCGAACACGGTGCCATTGAAATTATTGAAAGTAATGAAACCACCCACTACTCAATTGTTGATGCTGAGGGAAACGCGGTTTCGGTTACCACGACCATTAACGGCCCTTTTGGTTCAAAATTGTATTGTGATGAGCTGGGCTTTTTTCTGAATAATGAAATGGACGATTTCAGTGTCAAGGCCGGAGTGCCCAATATGTTTGGGTTAACAGGTGCTGAGGCCAATAGCATAGAGCCTGAAAAGCGTATGTTGAGCAGTATGACCCCTACCATAGTAGAAAAAGATGGCAAGCTTTGGTTAGTTCTTGGTACCCCGGGAGGTTCTACTATTATCACTGCTGTAGCCCAGACCATCTTGAACGCCTATGAATTTAATATGAGCATGCAAGAAGCCGTAAACGCCCCTCGTTTTCATCATCAGTGGATGCCTGATGTGCTAAGCTTTGAGGCTGATGGGTTCTCTGATGAGCTAAAAACCGAATTGAGATCCAAAGGGTATATCATTAATCAAAAACGAAGTCCTATAATTGGTAAGGTAGATGCCATTCGTGTGCTGCTTGATGGTCGTTTAGAAGGTGGTGCCGATAAACGTGGTGATGATACGGCCGTAGGCTTCTAGTGTCCTGGTAATCTAAGGTCGGTATACCTTTCTTTTGCAACTTTTAAGGTCGAGCTAAAGATATAATACCAATTTACATTTCAAATCTTAGCTTTTATTTACATTCTATAAATTGAATATTAAGTTGAACTCGGCTTATAGCAAGCACAATTTTTTAGTGACATATTATTTTTTACTCAAACAACAATATTTTAAAAATAGACTTTATAAGATGACCCTAGCAATTTTGCATCGCGACGATTTGAACAGCGATATTCAAATTCAAATCACAAAGCTCTATAAGCAGTTAAATTCAGACATTGAACAACTTAGCATAAAACAAATGCTCAAAGACGAGGCAGGCCCTATTTTTGTTATCTGTACCGATGGTGAAGCAATTATGGGCATCGCCTTAATGGCTATGTATAAGGTGATATCAGGGCATAAGGGTATAATCGAAGATGTCATCGTAGACAAAAAGTATAGAGGCAAGGGGATCGGCCGAAAACTACTAGAAAAATTGCTGTTAGAAGGAAGAAAGCGAAATCTAGACGAAATTTTATTGTTCTCAGGGCATCATCGACATGCTGCAATCAGCCTGTATAAAAGTCTTGGCTTCGAATTAAAAGAAAGCGGACTGTATCGACTGCTTCTTGATGATGAGAATTTTTAATTCCTCATTGAGGCTTGCCGCGAGTTTATTGACTCGAAAATTCTCCTTGGCCCTGTCTCGGGCTCAGTTCGCAGTTGAGCGGCTCTGCTCAAAGGCAAGGATAATTGTTTTTTAGATGCCTAGCTCGCCGCCTGTTTGTTGAACTGACTTTTCAGCTCATCCATAGATTCTTGCAATTGCTTTAACAGGCCTTTTTCGGTAGTGGCATCTTCTCCAAAAGTGATTTTACTACCCACTTGCCATATTTCTTGAATATGGAACGGTTTTATCTCGTATGGGGGGTAGTTTTCATTCAGTGAAACCAAAGTAATATTATTCGAATTGGGTTTCTTTTCAATCTTCTTGACCAAAACAGCGTCTTGTAAGACAACAACGTACATCTTATTAGGGCTAACATCATCAATATGTTCAACGGCCTTGGCCAAGACCCATTCGCCAGGCTTTAAATTAGGGAGCATGCTATCACCCTCGACCTGAAAACCACGGTATGTCGCATTTCGAAATTCGGGTATCGGCAAATCAAAGGCAGGTAATTGTTGGTACCAACTCGTATCATGTATGTTTTGTGGATAGCCTGCCGCTGCCTTCGCGTTCACCAATACCATATTTTCATTATCAGAGGAGTCTACTGTAACCACCTTCGGAATGACACTGGTTGTTGACGTTTCTATATATTGGTTATCACTCTCACCGAATAACCAAAGCGGGTTTATTTTAAACTGCCGCAAAAGCTCGACCACCACCTTACCTGATAACTTGGTTCGACCACGTTCTATGTCTGCTGTAGTGTTTGAAATTCCCAAAAGTTTAGCGAATTCGGCTTGGGTGTGGCCCAAATCTCTTCGAATGTCGATAAATCGCTTTAGTGTACGTTCATTTTCCATGCTCAAATATACAAATTATGGATTATATCCAAAATATAATTAGGAATATTTCCATAATTAGGAATATTTCCATATTTTTGGATAAATTACTAAAAGAGATGCAATGAATACTTCTAGAACCTTAGTTTACGATGGTAGCTTCAACGGATTTTTGACTTCTATTTTTAAAGCTTTTGAACAAAAACATGCTATTTTAGATATTCAAAAGAATAGTGAAATGGCTAATGAGTTATTCTCGAATAGAAGCGATGTAAAAACAGATATTGCCCTGGCAAAAAATGTTTGGAATGCAATTAGTGAAAAGAAACACATGGCCATCAAAAAAATTTATTTTTCCTTTTTGAGTGAGTCCGAGGGTATTGAAATGAAGCTTTATCAATATATAAAGTATATCATGGGGAGGCTAAAACAGGATCAATTGTCAAATATCAATGAATTGATTTCGACGCTTGATATTTTATCGAGCAAGGTCGAGAAAGAAAAAAGAAGAATGGAAGCATTTGTTCAATTTCAATTGACCAAAGAGAATGTGTATTTGGTGACTATTAATTCAAAATACAATGTTCTACCCTTACTTTCAAAGCATATTAAACAGCATCATAAGGGCAAGCAATGGCAAATTTTCGATGCTCGGCGTAATTATGGTATTAGCTATTACTACGGTACCTTGCAAATCACGTCACAAAGTACTAAAATACTACAGGCCGTGTAAATACGACCTTTTTGGCCGCCTAAGCTCTAAATGAATTTAACCATTTTTCGTAACTGTTTATCCAGAGTCGATTTTTGCTAAAAAGAACTCGGCTGAATAGGTGTCATTTTTTGATGCATGTGAATTTTAATATTAGTGGTAGCCCAAAGATATAGCACCCCTACTGAAAGCTACATTTAGGATAGTGTTGCTATTTCAAGCGATACACTTGAAGCAATACGAGCGGTAAGTTAGGGGTTGTATTGAGCTGCTATTGCTTGGTCCGCTAAAAAAAATAGGACATGCGTTACCATTGATTCTCACCAGTGGGTTTAACCTGCCTATGCCGCAGGCAGCTACCCCGGCCCGCCTACCGCAGGAAGGCTTGCATCGAAATGTTAAACTTTGTTTCCTTTTAATGCCCCGAGGTTGTTTGCTTTTATATAAAACCGAATATTCTCGGGGTAATCATGCTTAGTAGTTGATAGCCCCGAGGCAGGACCACGGAGAATTCTTTTCGATTACAGAACATATGAATAAGGCCTTATTCATTTTTAGCCTTCAAAATTGTAACTTTGCAACTTTGCTTTGAAATGATAAACTACGAGGAGAATATTGAGGTTAAAGGTGCACGAGTGCATAACCTAAAAAATATAGATGTCACCATTCCAAGAGAAAAACTAGTTGTTATCACTGGACTTTCAGGCAGTGGTAAGTCTTCACTCGCCTTCGATACCATTTATGCCGAGGGCCAACGAAGATATATCGAAACCTTTTCGGCCTATGCACGGCAATTTCTTGGCGGCTTGGAACGCCCTGATGTAGATAAAATAGATGGCCTATCTCCTGTTATTGCCATTGAGCAAAAAACCACGTCCAAATCACCTCGGTCCACAGTAGGAACGATTACCGAAGTCTATGACTTTCTACGGCTACTATTTGCCCGTGCTGGTGATGCCTATAGCTACAACACTGGCGAAAAGATGGTCAGTTATAGCGATGACCGAATTAAGGAGCTCATAAAAACCTATTATCAAGGTAAAAAGATAAATGTACTCGCACCCATCATCAAATCTAGAAAGGGCCATTATCGCGAATTGTTTGAACAAATAGCCAAACAAGGCTTTATAAAAGTTCGTGTCGACGGTGAGGTAAAAGATATCATAAAAGGAATGAAAGTGGATCGGTACAAGACCCATGATATCGAAATTGTCATTGACCGTTTAAAGATTAGCGATACTTCTGATTTAGACAAACGTTTATCTGAAACCATTAATACTGCTATGTATAGCGGAGACAATGTGCTGATGATACTGGAGGAAGAAAATAACGAACCACGATATTTTAGTCGCGATCTGATGTGCCCCACTACGGGAATTTCCTATCCGAACCCTGAACCTAATACCTTTTCATTCAATTCTCCAAAAGGCATGTGTTCAAATTGCAAAGGCTTAGGACATGTGTATGAGGTAAATGAAAAAAAGATTTTTCCGAATACGAAATTATCTATTAAAGACGGTGGTATAGCACCCTTAGGTTCTTATAAAACATCATGGGCCTTTAAGCAGATTGAGACTATTGCCCAAAGGTATGATTTTGAGCTCTCGGATCCCGTTTCAAAGATTCCGGATGCCGCAATTGATATTTTGCTAAATGGAGGCAAAGAAAGTTTCGTCATCGAATCGAAAACCCTAGGCGTCAAACGCAATTATAAAATTGATTATGAGGGTATCTCACACTTTATAAAGAATCAGTTCGAGGAAGCAGGCTCCACATCTATTAAAAGATGGGCAAAGGAGTATATGGATAGAATTAGCTGCCCTAGCTGTGGGGGTTCGCGATTACGAAAAGAGTCGTTAAATTTTAAAATCGATGAGAAGAATATTGCCGAATTAGCAGCCTTGGACATTGCCGAACTCTCTGTTTTCTTTAACGCCCTAAATGCTAGGCTTGACGGCAACCAGCAAATTATAGCCGAGGAAATTATTAAGGAAATCAAAACTAGGATCCAATTTTTATTGGATGTAGGATTAGATTATCTGTCCTTGGATCGCAGCTCAAAATCTCTTTCAGGCGGTGAGGCCCAAAGAATACGACTGGCAACCCAGATTGGTTCGCAATTGGTGGGGGTACTTTATATTCTTGATGAACCGAGTATTGGTCTTCATCAGAGAGATAACAATAGATTGATAAAATCTTTAGAGGCACTTAGAGATATTGGTAACTCGGTCATTGTGGTAGAACACGACCGTGATATGATCGAACGTGCAGACCACGTTATTGACATCGGACCAAAGGCAGGCAAACATGGCGGAGAAATTATTTCAGAAGGCACACCCGAAGACCTAAAAACACATCATACCCTTACAGCAGATTATATTACCGGAAGGAAAAAAATACCTATTCCTGAAAAACGTAGAAAAGGCAATGGTAAGAAAATTGTATTATCAGGCTGTACGGGGAACAATCTAAAAAATGTAAGGGTAGAGCTTCCCCTAGGACAAATGATAGGAGTCACAGGGGTTTCCGGTAGCGGAAAATCTACCTTGATTAATGAAACCTTATACCCCATCATGAACGCTCACTATTTTAATGGCGTCAAAAAGCCCATGCCGTACAAAACTATAACGGGATTAGAACATATTGACAAGGTCATCGATATAAATCAATCACCCATCGGTCGAACACCACGCTCCAACCCTGCTACCTATACAGGAGTTTTTGGCGAAATACGTTCTTTATTCACCAAGACCCCAGAAGCGGCGATAAGGGGGTATAAACCCGGGCGATTTAGTTTTAACGTAAAAGGAGGTCGCTGCGAAACTTGCCAAGGAGGTGGCCTTCGGGTCATTGAAATGAATTTTTTACCCGATGTGTACGTAGAATGTGAAACCTGTAATGGAAAACGGTTTAATAGAGAAACCCTAGAAATACGATATAAAGGTAAATCTGTTGCCGATATATTGGAAATGACTATCAATGAAGCTGTGTGCTTTTTCGAGCTGATTCCAAAAATTCATCGAAAACTTAAGACAATTCAAGACGTAGGCCTAGGGTATATTTCCTTGGGGCAACAATCGACCACGCTTTCGGGCGGCGAGGCACAACGTATAAAATTAGCGACCGAACTATCGAAACGTGATACTGGCAATACTTTTTATATCTTGGACGAGCCAACTACAGGACTCCATTTTGAAGATATTCGAGTTTTAATGGAAGTTTTGAACCGATTAGTTGACAAAGGAAACACCGTATTGGTCATTGAACATAATATGGATGTCATAAAGATGATGGATTACATTATCGATATTGGTTATGAAGGAGGTCGAGGTGGCGGCATGGTCGTGGCAAAAGGTACTCCCGAACAACTAGCCAAAGACAAAAAAAGTTATACTGCTGAATTTTTGAGAAAAGAACTGGAGCCAAGAACAATACAAATAAAAGCCTAAAATAGTCGATAAAGCGCAATATTCACATGAATCCATTATAGTAATAACCTAGTAGTCGTTAACCCAAAGAATGAGAAAAGAACAGCATATTAAAGGATGGAACGAAATAAAGACGAATGACTCTTGGGCTATTTTTAAGATTATGGGAGAATTTGTCAATGGCTATGAAAGATTAAGTGCCATTGGCCCTTGCGTATCTATTTTTGGGTCTGCCCGTACCAAGGAAAATGATGAATATTATCAATTGGCGGTTCGTATCGCAAAAACTATTTCAGAAGCAGGTTATGGGATCATTACAGGTGGTGGCCCAGGTATTATGGAGGCCGGTAATAAAGGTGCGCATCTGTCGGGTGGTACTTCTGTAGGCCTCAATATCGACCTGCCGTTCGAACAACATGATAACCCCTATATCGATGGTGATAAGAGTTTGGATTTTGATTACTTCTTTGTTCGAAAGGTGATGTTTGTAAAATATTCTCAGGGTTTTGTAGTAATGCCAGGTGGTTTTGGCACCTTGGATGAACTTTTTGAAGCCATTACCTTGATTCAGACCCATAAAATAGAAAAATTCCCTATTATTCTGGTGGGAAGTGAGTTCTGGAAAGGACTGTTCGATTGGATTAAGAACGCCATGTTGGAGGCCGGGAATATTAGTCCGCAGGATTTAGATCTTATTCAGTTGGTCGATACTGAAAATGAAGTCGTAGAAATTATCGATTCTTTCTACAGAGGCCGCTCCTTAAGTCCTAATTTTTAATGTTTTTTCTGAAAAATATGATAATTTTGCGTGTTTGTATCTTGGTTTTCTTCTGCTATATTGGACAGTGTTTGGCACAGCATACAAATATACTTACCGTTACCCTTGATGAAAAAGCGAAGGAGCTATATATTCAACAAGAGTTTATCTATATAAATACATCCAATGATATTTTAGAGAGTGTTTATTTTAATGATTGGCCCCATGCATATTCCGATAAAAATACATGGCTTGCAAAACGCTTCGGAGAGGAGTTTAAAAAAAGTCTTCACCTAGCAAAAGATGAAGAACGGGGCTATACCAGTATTATAAGTGCGGTCGATGATGAATACCGTGGTTTGCAGTGGACACGTACTATTGGTAAGGATATTCTTGAAATAACACTGAACAAACCCCTTGCTCCACAGGCATCTACTGCCTTTTTTATCACGTATACCGTAAAGCTTCCTTCGACTAAATTTACATCCTATGGCTATGATAATAAAGATGGTTTCTACCTAAAGGATTGGTATCTTACCCCGGCCGTTTATGATGGTAAATGGCATTTATATTCCAACAAAAACTTAGAAGACCTGTATACTGATGTTACGAATACGACTATAAACTTTGTTTATCCTAATAGTCTTTTTCTCGCATCGAACTTTAGGGTTTTGGGCAATATGCAATACCCTAATAACCAACAGGCGCAATTGCGAGGCATTGATCAAAAAAGTTGTGAGATTATACTAGGTGCCACAAAACGGTTTACGACGCATATAACAGAACATACGACGGTCATTACTGACATTGAGCCCAAGAAATATGATAAGATCTTTCAAGGTATTTCTATAAATAAAGTCACAAAATTCATTCATGATAATTTAGGTGATCACCCCCACTCTCATTTATTGGTGAGCGAAATTGATTATGAGAAGAATCCTCTCTACGGTATTAGTCAGCTTCCATCTTTTATCAGGCCCTATGAAGAGCAGTTTCAATTTGAAATGAAATTTTTAAAAACTGCCTTAAATGCGATGCTAGCCGAAAGCCTATACTTGAACCCTAGAAAAGAACAATGGTTAAAAGATGCTATTGTAAATTATTTAATGATTGCTTACGTTGAAGTCAATTACCCTGACCAGAAATTATTAGGAAAGCTTTCTAAAATTTGGGGAGTTCGAAGTTTTCATCTGGCCAAAATGGATTTTAATGAACAATACAACCTATTGTATATGTTCATGGCAAGAAAAAATAGAGATCAAGCGCTGACAACTGCCAACGACTCACTATTATGGTTCAACCAAAAAATCGCAAATAGATACAAGGCGGGTCTAGGGCTGGCATACCTGGCCAATTATATTGGAAAGGAGAGGATAGATGAAAGTATTCGAATATTTTTTAAACACTATAAGTTAAGTAAGGTAAAAAGTATCGATTTTAAATCGATCTTAAAAAGATCGACCGAGAAAGATATCAACTGGTTTTTCGATGATTATTTGGGGACTGCAAAAAGAATAGACTTTAAAATCAAGAAAGTAAAGAAATCAAAAGATTCACTCTGGGTAACTTTAAAAAACAAAACAGGTACTAACGTACCCATCTCACTATTTGGAATGCATGAAGATACTATTGTGTCTAAATATTGGTTCTCTGATATTACCTCTGAAAAAATTATTAGCATTCCTAGAGGAAAAGAAGAACGCTTGGTACTCAATTATAACCAAAAAATACCAGAGTTCAACCAGCGTGATAACTGGAAATCTTTAAAAGGTTTTTTTTCGAGTAATAAAAAGTTAAAATTCCAATTTTTTAAAGACTCTGAAGATCCCTATTACAATCAGGTATTTTATGTTCCCGTACTTACGTTTAATATTTATGATGGCTGGGCGCCTGGCATGAGAATTTATAACAAGACCTTTTTAGAACGCCCCTTTGTATATGATTTTGCGCCTTCCTATGCGCTACGAGAAAAGGCATTGGTAGGTTTTGGTAAATTCAACTTTCGTAAATACCATGGTAAAAGTGGTCTATATGTATCAAACTATCAATTAAGGGGTTCTACCTTCCATTTTCAGGAAAATTCAAGGTATTCTACCATCACTCCTTCTATTGGATTCGCTTGGCGGCCTGACGATCTCAGATCCAATAAACGGCAGGTTCTTACCGCCAGGTATGTAAATGTTTTTAGAGATAAAGATGCAAGCCTCGGTGATTTTGATACACCCCCCGATTATAGCGTATTCAATGTGCGCTACATTAATTCGAACAGTGGTATTATTGATTATATATCATGGTTTACTGATATTCAACATTCGAGTGATTTTACTAAATTGGTGTTTGAACTTGAATATCGTAAACTATTTGAGAACAATAGACAATTCAACTTTCGTTTCTTTGCCGGAAAGTTCCTAAGAAATAAAACCACAGCATATGCCGATCCCAATTTTTTTAGTTTTGCATTAGATAGGCCTACAGATTATCTATTTGATTACGGCTACCTTGGGCGATCTGAAAATTCAGGTATTTACAGTCAACAAATTATTATTGCCGAGGGTGGTTTTAAATCAAAACTCGACAATCCCTTTGCTAATAATTGGATGACAACTATTAACACAAGTATAAACCTATGGAAATGGATAGAAATCTATAGTGATGCCGGACTTATGAAAAGCAGAGGGCAAAAGGAGCGTTTCGTATATGATTCGGGTATCAGACTCAATTTGGTCACTGATTATTTTGAGCTGTACTTTCCGGTATATTCCAATAAAGGTTGGGAGGTATCGCAGACCAATTATGAAGAAAAAATACGTTTTATTATTACCGTAAGCCCCAAAACCTTACTTGGGCTCTTTACTAGAAAATGGTTTTGAAACGCAGAGCGGTAACCAAAAATTAAGATTTAATAAAAAAGAATTTCCCTCGGCTCTGCATCGGGGATAGTAGGTTTCAAGAAATTTTTTATTTCCTTCCCGATTATTATTGGTACAGTGTAGTTCCGATAGCTCTGAATGAAAAAGGAATTTCTTGTTATATTACTTCGTATTCTTGAGTCGAGGTAGTTTATTTATTGATGGATTCGCAAAATAGACAATGCTCTGTACTCTTTTTTTGATAAATACCTATTTATATCTGATTTTATTGAGTAATAATTAAATGAATTCTCATTTTATTGCCTTGTAAAAAACCTTTTGATTCGGTACTTTTGTTAAAATCCGATTTTTTAATGAAAGTATCTTCTAAAACAAGTAGCGACATTTCTTTTGATGATTTTAAAGTACAGATCATTCATGATTATGAAATAGCCGTCTTGAGTAGAACCTGTAGTATTCTGGGCAGAAAGGAAGTGCTTACCGGAAAGGCAAAGTTTGGAATTTTTGGAGATGGTAAGGAATTACCCCAACTGGCCATGGCACATTCTTTTAGAGACGGAGATTTTAGAAGTGGCTATTATCGAGACCAAACCTTTATGATGGCTTTGGAGCTGCTATCGCCAAAAGAATTTTTTCACGGTCTTTATGCTACCACCGATATAGAGAAAGAACCCATGAGTGCTGGCAGGCAAATGGGAGGACATTTCCTCACCTACAGCCTAAATGAAGATGGAAGTTGGAAAGATCTTACGAAACAAAAAAATACCAGTCCCGATATCTCTTGTACGGCAGGGCAGATGCCTAGGTTACTTGGACTAGCACAGGCTTCAAAGATATACAGGAACGTAAAAGGAATAGATACCACAAACTTTTCCAATAACGGAGATGAAGTCGCATGGGGTACCATTGGAAATGCAAGTACCAGTGAAGGTTTGTTTTTAGAGACCATCAACGCGGGCGGTGTTCTACAAGTTCCTATGGTCATCAGTATATGGGATGATGAATATGGTATTTCGGTACCAGCAAAGTACCATACTACAAAAGAAGATATTTCAAAAATACTTAGCGGGTTTCAACGCGATGAAAGCCAGAAAGGTTATGAACTTATAAAAGTAAAAGGTTGGGATTATACGGCTCTCATGCATGCCTATGAAAATGCCTCTGATATTGCCCGTGAAGAACATGTTCCTGTTATTATTCATGTTGTCGAACTTACGCAGCCACAGGGCCATTCGACCTCAGGGTCGCATGAAAGGTATAAGACCGAGGAGCGCTTGAATTGGGAAGAGGAAAATGATTGCAACAAACGTTTTAGGCAATGGATCATCGAGACGGGCATTTCAACTGAGGTAGCATTGAACGAAATTGAGAAAAGAGTTGGCAAAAAGGTTCGTACGGCAAAAAAAGAGGCTTGGTCAGAGTATTTGAACTCGCACAAGAAAATGAAAAAAGAGCTGGTTCGATTGTTAGACAATGTCGCCGACAAAAGCCAGAATAGAAACTTTATTGTAAAGGAGAAAAATGACCTTATCGCCCTTGAAGAACCCCTGAAAAAAGATTTATCGGTGAGCTCAAGAAAGGTATTGAGATACCTTTTAGGAGAGGAAAGCCCTGAAAAAACGGCATTGATACTTTGGATAAATCGGTTTATGCTTGATATGCAGCCCATATTTAGTTCTGACCTATACAATGAATCACCTAACAATGCCACTAGTGTATCGCCTATTAAACCAACCTATGATCCGAATCCTAAAAGTGTGGATGGTAGAATGATCCTGAGAGATAATTTTGACAAAATATTTGAAAGGTATCCTGAAGTATTGATTTTCGGCGAGGATAGTGGCAAGATAGGTGATGTGAACCAGGGGCTTGAGGGGCTTCAAAAGAAATATGGTGAGCTGAGGGTGGCCGACACAGGTATTCGAGAAGCGACGATTATCGGCCAAGGATTAGGAATGGCGCTGAGAGGGCTTAGACCCATAGCTGAAATACAATACTTGGATTATATTTTTTACACCATGACGACCCTGACCGATGATTTGGCCACATTGCGGTACCGAACACTTGCAAAACAAAAGGCACCGCTTATTGTCAGGACAAGGGGGCATCGTTTGGAAGGTATTTGGCACTCTGGTTCACCTATGGGCGGATTGATACACTTGTTACGAGGCATGTACATTCTTAGCCCCCGTAATATGACTCAGGCAGCTGGCTTTTACAATACGCTATTAAAAAGTGATGAACCAGCATTGGTTATCGAGAGCCTGAACGGGTATCGCCTAAAGGAACCTAGACCCAATAACCTAGGAGAGCTTTGTACCCCAATTGGTGTTGTTGAAACCATGTTGCTCGGTCATGATATTACCTTAGTTTCTTATGGCTCTACATTGCGAATAGTAGTTACTGTAGCCAAAGAACTTAAGGAGGTAGGAATCGATGTGGAAGTAATCGATGCCCAAACCTTATTGCCTTTTGATATTGCACATGACACCCTAAAAAGTATTCGAAAAACCAATCGTTTACTGATTGTCGACGAGGATGTTCCAGGGGGGTGTTCAGCGTATTTAATGCATGAAATTGTAGAAAAACAGGGTGCCTATAAATATTTGGACAGCGCGCCACAAACACTTACTGCAAAAGCACATAGACCTGCTTATGGTACTGATGGCGATTATTTTTCAAAGCCCAATGCCGAAGACATTTTTGAACGGGTATATGCCATCATGCACGAGGCGAACCCTAAAGATTATCCTGAATTGAAATAAATACTCTTATCTATTGCCATTCTCCTATAGGGCCCGAGAAAATGTAGTTTGGATAAAAAATAATTTCAGATAATCTTCACTAAAAGCTCTTTGAGCAAGTCTGATTGCGAAGCTCCTTGGGATCCTACTCCTTTTCCTTTTAGATCCAGGTCACGTAAATGTGAAATAATTTGACTGACCTTTCTCATTGGAAAATTTTTTGCCGCGGTTTGAAATTCTCCAACGAAATACGGATTTATTCTAAGTGCGCCAGCTACATTTTTTGGTGAATGGTCAGTAAGACCATGGTACTGCAATAATTGCGTAAAAAATGAATGTAACAAGGTAATCGTAAGAACAAAGGGATTATCTCTGGGGTTCTGCGCAAAATAATGTATGATTTTGGTCGCTTTTAGCATATTCTTTTCCCCTATCGCCTTTTTTAATTCAAAATTGTTATAGTCTTTACTAATACCTATATGTTCTTCAATATCCTGAGGAGTTATTTCCGATTCTTTAGGCAACACCAAGGTCAATTTCTTCAACTCATTGTTTATTTTACTAAGATTAGTACCTAAAAATTCTACAAGTAAAATTGTTGCCTTATGCGAAATACTATAACTTTTCGAGTGAAGAGTCTTTCGGATCCAATCGGCAACCTGATTTTCATATAACTTCTTGCCTTCGAACAGCGTCCCCTTTGCAAGAATTGATTTGTACAACTTCTTGCGCTTGTCTAACTTTTTGTACTTATAACATATGACCAATACCGTAGTTGTTTGTATATTATCGACATAGGCCGTCAATTGTTCTATACTGCGAGATAAATGTTGGGCCTCCTTGACTATGATTACTTGCCGATCGGCCATCATAGGATAGCGTTTAGCATTTCCGATGATATCATCAATAGTCACCTCTTTTCCGTAAAGTACCATTTGGTTGAATCCCCGTTCCTCTTCAGTGAGTACATTTTCCGCTATATATTCGGCAATCTTATCAATATAATAGACCTCCTCTCCATGAAGAAAATAAATAGGTTTTATATTTCCGTTTCGGATATCGCCAACGATTTGCTTTACTTCATCCATCCAAAAAAAATCATCAATTTTGTGCTATGCGATCATTAAATTATCCTGCTTATAGCTTTCGTTTCAAAAATAGCGAAAATAAAGTCCTTATTTTTGATGATATCCGGAAAAAATTTGTGGTATTGCAACCTGAGGAGTGGGTTCGTCAACATACCGTTCAGTACTTGATATTGGATAAAAAATACCCAAAGAGTCTGATTAATGTCGAAAAACAGCTTACTATAAACCAACTTAAAAAAAGATACGATATCGTGGTTTTCAATTCAGATGGCAGTATTCATATTCTGATTGAATGTAAATCTCCTGAAATCACTATCTCGCAAAATACTTTTGATCAAATTGCCCGTTATAATATGCAATTGAAAGCCGACTATTTAATGGTGACCAATGGTTTGGACCATTTTTATTGTAAAATGGATTTCGACAAGGAAAAGTATACCTTTATGAGGCATATTCCCGATTTTAGCCGTTAATTTGCTACCGTTTTGAAAATAGCTATCGTCATACTTAATTGGAACGGGGAGGTACTGCTTGAAAGATACCTGCCATCAGTTGTCCTATACTCCGAAGGAGCCGACATTTATGTGGTCGACAATGCGTCTACTGATGATTCGGTCGCCTATGTTTCTTCCAATTTCCCTACTATAAGAATCATACAGAACGCTGTAAACGGTGGTTTTGCAAAGGGCTACAATGACGCTTTGAAGTATGTAGAAGCCGATATTTTCTGTTTGCTAAATTCTGATATAGAAGTTACCAAAGACTGGTTGAAACCTGTGGTCAGTATTTTTAGGGATCACCCCACGGCTACTATTGTACAGCCGAAAATATTGGATTTATTGCGAAAAGACCATTTTGAATACGCTGGTGCCGCAGGAGGGTTTATCGACCAATTGGGGTATCCGTTTTGCCGTGGTCGTATTTTTCAAGCTCTCGAGAAAGACGAGGGTCAATATGATGATGTTCATGAAATATTTTGGGCTACTGGGGCCTGTATGTTTATCAAGAGTGAAATTTTTAAAAGTTTAGGTGGCTTTGATGAAGACTATTTTGCACATCAAGAAGAAGTTGACCTATGTTGGCGTGCAAAAAATGCGGGCTACAAAATATTGTATGTAGGAACCTCACATGTATATCACTTGGGAGGCTCTACCCTAAATAATATGAATCCGAAGAAGACCTACCTGAACTTTAGGAACTCTTTGTTTTCGATTACCAAAAATCTACCTAGGAGAAAGGCCTTTCTGATTATACTGATGCGCTTAATCTTAGATGGAATAGCTGCTATACGATTTATTTTTCAATTTAAATTTAATCATTGCCTGGCTATTTTACATGCTCATTTCAGTTTCTATTGGCAATTTCGAAAAATGTATAAGAAAAGAGAAAAAACTAATTTTATAGTAAAATACTATGCTACAAAATCCATCGTATGGTCTCATTTCGTATATCATATAAAGAAATTTAACATTTTAGTAAAAGATTAACTAATTTAGATGAATCAAAGTATGGAGTTTCTATAGTTTTACTGTTGAATTGTATTAATTTCGTACAAATAATAAATTATTAAATACCAGATTATTATTATGAAAAAAATTATTTTAGGAGTCTTAGGGGTTACCCTATTATTATCTTCCTGTGTATCACAAAAGAAATATGCCGATTTGGAATCCAAAGCGAAAGAAGCTCAGGACCTATTAAATTCGGCAACGGTTAAACTGAACGACTGTCTTGAGGAAAAAGAAACGGTTACTTTTCGAATGAACACCTTGGCTGATCAAAATGCTTTTCTTAAAGCCAATAATCAAGTTTTAATTGACAACATGGGCAATTTGACTGAGTTATCGACCAAAGGTGCAGAGAATTTAGAAAAATCCTTGGAAAGCATTCAAGAAAAAGATCTTACCATTAGAAAATTACATAATGCCATCACTAGAAGAGATTCAGTAAACCTGTCATTGGTACAAAGCCTTAAAGGTGTTTTAGGCGATTTGGATGATGAGGACATTCAGATTAGTGTAGAAAAAGGTGTTGTATTCGTATCTATTTCAGACAAGCTATTGTTTAGAAGTGGAAGCTACAATATAACCCGTCGTGCCAAAGAAGTTTTGGGTAAGGTCGCCAAAGTGGTGAATAACAAACCTGATTTCGAATTTATGGTAGAAGGTCATACCGATGACGTACCATACACAAAAGGTGGAGTACTTATCGATAACTGGGATTTAAGTGTTAAACGTGCTACTGCGGTTGTTCGCATATTGCAAAACGACTATGGTGTTGATCCCAAGCGTATGACAGCAGCGGGTAGAGCTCAGTATGTTCCTCTATCTTCGACTGAAAAATCAAAAAATAGAAGAACACGAATCGTAGTTCTTCCAAAAATTGATCAATTCTATAGTATGATTGAAGAGGGTATGAAAGATCCTGCGATTAACAACTAACTATTGTAATCATATAGCAAAACCGCAACTTATTCAAGTTGCGGTTTTTTTGTACGCTATATTCTTGTTGCATTTTATAGAACCTCAGCTTAAGAGGGTTGACCAATACCATGGTTTTATTCTCACCAGTGGGTTTAACCTGCCTGTCGAAGGCAGGCCTGCCCGTAGTTCACTTAAATTCAAGCTTTCTTTGCCAAATAAATTACGACAACAAGGGTAAAGAACTCTCTTTTCATTAGGGTAGCTATCAAAGCCTCGCAGATCCCCGTCATAGAACACTCCTTTAATAAGAGATTAAACCCAATTTATGGCCATCGCCTAGCGATTAAAAAATATTTAAATCTCCCTTTCCTTCACGGATTACTTCAGGCTCTCCCTGCGATAGATCTATGATAGTTGATGCTATGTTATCACCATAACCGCCATCGATGACTATATCGACAAGATTTTTCCATTTTTCGAAAATAAGTTCAGGGTCTGTAGTATATTCCAAAAGCTCATCTTCATCACGTATTGATGTAGAAACTATGGGGTT
>JASFYU010000116.1:0-76134 GCA_045046905.1 Flavobacteriaceae bacterium
CGCTCTGGATATAATAAGTAAATCAGTTTTAAATGCTGCTCGAAAAGTTCGGGCAGTTCTCAATAGTAACATTTTAAATTTTTAATCATGGGAAATCTTAGAAACAAAGTGCAATTGATCGGTAACGTGGGGAACGACCCCGAAATGACGATTTTGGAAAGTGGCAAAAAAGTCATCCGTTTTTCACTCGCAACAAATGAGTATTACAAAAATACAAAGGGTGAAAAAGTACAAAGTACGGACTGGCACAATATGGTCGCTTGGAACAAGACGGCCGATATCATCGAACAGTATGCAGCTAAGGGCAAGGAGATTGCCATCGAGGGCAAATTGACCTCTCGTTCGTACGAGACCAAGGACGGGGAAAAACGCTATGTCACGGAAGTGGTCATAAGCGAGGTTTTGTTGTTGGGCGCCAAAGCTGAAAATAAGGCAGCCTAATAAATAAACCTGTAAAAATTAAAAGAGGGTTTTACCGGCGAAAGTGCTGCCCTCTTTTTCATTATTCACTCTATAAAAAGTAAAACAATGAAGAGTAAAGTTAACGAAATTAAAGTAAGCTATAGCGAACGGATCAAATCCGATTTCTGGCACCAAATAAAATCATCGATGGACGCAGCGCAGCTGTTATACGACCATTGGGACAGCAACACCATAGGACTACATGAATCCTTTAAGGTGATATTGTTGAACAACAACAATAAGGTCAAGGGTATCTATCAACTCTCCAAAGGGGGAATTACGGGAACTATGGTCGATCTTCGGATACTGTTTGCGGTCGTTCTAAAAACCCTTTCCGTGGGTATCATACTGACCCACAACCACCCAAGCGGGAACTTAAAGGTCAGTTCTACTGATAGGGAAATCACCCAAAAAATCAAAAAGGCCGCAGAGCTTTTCGATATCAAACTCTTGGATCATATCATCCTTGTTCCCAATGGGGACTATTACAGTTTTGCGGACGAGGGAATAATATGATCCTTAGCACTTGAAATTATGGTACATCTGAATTATAACAACCTTGACGAAGAGACCCAAGAATTTTTATTATCCAAATCCAAAAAGGAAGTGGAGGAACAGTTCGGCAAAGATTTAATGGCCTATGCCATTGAACAGGGATTGGACTATGCTACCATTCTTGATGAGGAAGCTATAAAGAACCTATATAACTATACCTTCATTTTCAGTATCTAAAAGAAAGGAGGAACTATCTAAACAAAGGGCAGCTTAAAAACTGTCCTTTTCCTTTTTGCTAATAGTGTACCCGTTTTAAATATCGGATGGAGAATCCATAAAAATGGATCTTAGACTCTCTTAAAATCCTTTGGTTTCTGTGCTGTACAGTAAAGGGCCTTTACCTTTTGGGAAAGGTCTTTTTTTTTGCCCCTGTGGGGGGAAAAGGAAGAGCAAGACGGTAACACGGCAAGCCGATGTTACTGGGTTTGATTTGATATTCAGCACACTGAATATCAAAGGTTTAAAACATGTTTTAGCGATTAATACGTCGCATTTGAACACGGATATTTACTGTAAATCCTTTGGTAGGTGCCATAAACATTGAAAATAATTACTGTAAATGATGACCAAAAAACTGAACAATTTTCATTTTTCGGCGATCAGCATTAAAGATGTTGTGGCTTCAAGGTTCCGGATGTTCTCTAAAAGAATCACAAAGACCCATACGGAAACATTGACCCTTATCATGGATTTTTTTGAATGGCATGGGTTCTTGCCATCCGATAGATTTGGTCAGAGTATCATAGAGGAACTATTAAAAAACAGGAAGCGCACAGAAGCCTCTATCGCAAGGACAAACGCATCCATCGCCATCATCAAGGACATCGAAAAGAACCATGACAAACCTACAACGGCCATGCTGCAAATACTCTTTGAAGGGGTGGCCGAAAAGAAGGAACCCGTCCGAAAGGAAAGAATGTTCAAGAACAAGACCAAGGAAGAAAAACTGGAGGAAGAAACCACGGTGCCCAAAGTGGTCCATGAACGCACACAGCTAAATTTGGATGAAACAAAAAAAAGATTCAGGTACGTACTCGACAGGGTGTCATTGGTCAACAATCGCTTTGGCAAGGACTATCTAAAATTGGAACTCTTCCAACAGGAATTCACCCGCATCAAACGGGAGCTAAAAAAGGATTGATCATGTACGTAGCCATCACTGGTCATCGGTACCGATGAGACCGGTGCAAAGGTAAACGGGAACAAGCATTGGATCTGGACTTGGCAGACCCCAGACCTGACCTATATAGCACACTGTGCCACTAGAGGGAGGTCAGCGATCGACATCCATTTCCCCAAAGGGTTTCCCAAGGCAACCTTAGTCCATGATGGGTGGCGGGCACAAACAGGGACTCTAGCCAAACACCATCAAACATGCCTGCCCCATCTGTTGAGACACTTGAACTACCTTAACGAAAAATATGACAATACCCACTGGGGAAACAGTTTTAGGACATTACAGTACGATGCCATGGAACTGGACAGGGACAGGGCCATTGAAAAAGGGAACACCCAAAAAAACAAAATCGCACAGCACCTAGAAAAGCTATTGGAAAGACCTCCCGATAAAAAACACAAAGAGCTTTACACTTTTTACAAACGTATGTGCAGGGAAAGACAGCATCTGTTCACTTTCCTTTTTATCGAAGATGTCCCGCCGGACAACAACGCATCGGAAAGGGCTATACGCAACATTAAGGTGAAACAGAAAATATCGGGACAGAACTTCGCCAAGATACGTTCGGTAATAGACACGACCATCAAAAACGGCATGAACGTATTGGAGGCATTGGCCCTTATCGCTAAATTACAGCCTCAAATAGCAGACTGATTAGTTACACAATCTTGCTTATCCAAAAAATAGCATTTAGGTACGCATATCATTCAATGTGTAAACGGGATACGAACGGGAAATTAGTTTCAATATTAATTGGGTCCAATTGAATTGAAATATAATAAAGTATTGTTAAATTACTAAAAGTGAGCACAAAGTGAGCACAATTGAAAAAACAAAAAAGCTCCCAATTTCTTGGAAGCCTCGTTATACTTGGTGGAGAATACCGGAGTCGAACCGGTGACCTCTTGCCTGCCAGGCAAGCGCTCTAGCCAGCTGAGCTAATCCCCCAAAGCTGGGCAAAGAAACTGCTTTTTAAATAAGTATCAAAATAAATTTTATGTCTTAATCTTTTTTGGGAGGAAGCACTAGAACAGGTATGGAAGCAAAAAACTCTGATCTAGGAATAGTATTTTTTTCCCATAGTTTCTTGAAAAACCCTCTTTTTCTCCGAAATACACACAACAAATCTGGGCGTTGTGCCTGAAAATTCTCCAAAACTCCCTGATAGGTCGTGGCATTATCTGTAATCAATAATTGTGAACTAATATCCAATAATGCGGGGTTCACTTTTAAATCATCTTCTGTATAACCCGGTGTTTTTACCAATAACAGCCTTACATCAGACTCAAATTTGTTCTTCAGCGTCATCAATACATTTAAAGTTTGTCTTCTTTTTACTATTCCCGATTTAAAAGCGGTCAGCACAGTTTTAAATGGTGAGAACCTTGTTCCTTTCGGAACAATCAAGGTAGGAATACTCGTTTTTTTAATAATTCTACCTGAAGTATTGCCCAAGTACAATTCTTCTTTAATCTCATTACTACGAGGTGCCATAATCAACAAATCAATTCCTAATTCTTTATCAATCTTAGTAAGGCCATCGATTAGCTCTCCATTATATGTCGCTATTTTAATATCTACATTTACGGCATCTACCTTGGCGATTACTTCTTTTAAATGCTCTTTGCTGTTTTTAGCAATTTTCTCAGTAACATTAATCAAACCTCCAGCTCTTGAGCTTATGCTAAAAACCTCCATCACATAAACACGAGAAGAGAAGACCGCTGCAAAATGCACAGCATACTGTAATGTTTCATGTGCATTGGGAGATGTGCCGATAGGGACCAAAATATTTTTCATAATATGATTTATACTTTAAATTTACAACTAAAACGAAATCAAAACATGATTCGAGGTGCAAAGATATCGGAAATTCCTAAAATTCTTAAGATTACCCAAGCTTGTGCAACATAATATGTTTCAAAAAGGCATTTATTAATGGCACACGCACTACCCTTATAAAGTAAGCTTTGAAAATAATAGAGAACAAGATAAATTATTTGTCTTGAAAAAAGATAGCGAATATTCTTTTCATTGTTATGACAGTGTTTTAAATTCTATACCAATCATTGAAGACAGCCATACGTTTTAAAACTATTAATCAATTAGCCATTCCTGCAACCATTGCCGGAATAGCCGAACCCATTCTTTCTATTACCGATACGGCCATTGTTGGCAATATTTCCGAAAACGGATTAGAATCACTGGCCGCAGTTGGCATAGTAGGCTCTTTCTTATCAATGTTGATATGGGTGCTAGGACAGACCCGTAGTGCCATTTCAGCCATTATCTCTCAGTATTTGGGGGCAGGAAAACTAGACGAAATAAAATCACTGCCCGCCCAGGCCATATTTTTGAATATCGCCCTTAGCATTATCATTTTACTATCTACTATTTTTATAGTGGAGGAAATTTTTCGATTCTTGAACGCCTCCGGAAAAATACTAGAATATTGCGTATCATATTACAACATTCGTGTCTGGGGGTTTCCCTTGACCTTATTCGTCTTTGCCGTAATGGGCATTTTTAGAGGTTTACAAAATACCTTTTGGCCCATGCTCATCGCCATTGTCGGCGCAGTCTTGAACGTTATCCTCGATTTTATTCTGGTCTATGGTATAAACGGTGTCATAGACCCAATGCATATAGAAGGTGCGGCATGGGCAAGCCTTATTTCACAAGGCGTCATGGCCTTCATGGCCTTTGTATTATTGCTATCGAAAACTGCGATAAGCCTTAAACTACGTTTTCCCTTACATCCTGAATTGGGCAGACTGGTGGTTATGAGCCTTAATCTTTTTGTACGTGCCTTGGCCTTGAACATAGCCTTGATTTTTGCCGTAAGGGAAGCAACTGCTTTAGGAGACCACTATATTGGTGCGCATACCATTGCAATCAATCTATGGCTTTTTGCTGCTTTTTTTATTGATGGCTATGGGGCCGCAGGCAATATCATGGGCGGTCGACTTCTAGGAGCGAAAGACTATAACGGGCTCTGGAAATTGGCAAAAAAAATAATCCTATACGGCCTAAGCGTCAGTTTTGTTCTAATGGCCTTAAGCTTTATTTTTTATAAACCTATTGGGCGTATATTCTCCAATGACCCTTTGGTTCTAGAAACCTTTTACGCCATATTCTTTATTTTAATCCTCTGTCTGCCCATAAACACCATGGCCTTTGTTTTTGACGGTCTTTTTAAAGGCTTGGGAGAAATGAGATACCTCAGAAATGTTTTGCTTTTGGCCACATTTTTAGGGTTTCTGCCCATGCTATACCTCAGTAAACTTATGGGTTGGGGCCTGTATGGTATTTGGTTGGCCTTTACCGTCTGGATGGTCATACGTGGTGGCACATTGATTTTTAAGTTTCGAAAAAAGTTTCGCCCTCTGTTACAAAACACTTAATTTTGAGGAGATTTAGCTCGGGGCAGGCCTACCTTCCGGCGAGGCAAGCCCTGAAGGCATTAGTAAGAATACATTTTATTTCGACAGATATTAGAACAACGCAAGCCCGAGTGCTCGGGAGGACAATAAACCCACAATGTGGGAATAAACACCAACACATGGGTACTACTCGACCAAACGGAAGTCTTTATACCAAAATTGAAAACCAAATCGCTACGGTCGAATTTGGCCACCCTGCAAGCAATTCTTTTGTAAGCGAACTACTCGATAGGCTGACCCATGAATTTCGCCAGCTCTCAGAAGACAAGAATGTTTCAGTAATCATATTAAAATCAGAAGGCGACAGCGCCTTTTGTGCAGGAGCGTCATTTGATGAATTAATGGCCATTTCGAACGCACAGGAAGGAATAGCTTTTTTTAGCGGTTTTGCCCATCTAATCAATGCCATGCGGACTTGCAAAAAAATCATCATCGGCCGTGTTCAAGGAAAAGCCGTTGGCGGAGGTGTTGGTCTGGTTGCTGCCTGTGATTATGTTTTCGCATCAATCGATGCCTCGGTACGCCTTTCAGAACTAACTATCGGCATTGCACCTTTGGTCATCGCCCCTGCCGTGGAACGCAAGATCGGAATAGCGGCAATTTCTGAAATGTCACTTTCCCCGACCGAATGGAAAAATGCCTATTGGGCAAAAGAAAAAGGATTGTTTTCTAAAGTATATGACACCCTTCAAGAGATAGATAAAGAGCTGGAGTATTATAGCCGAAAACTGGCCTCCTTTAATCCCCAAGCATTAGAGCAATGGAAAAAAGTACTATGGGAAGGAACAGCTCATTGGGATAAACTTTTAATTGAACGCGCAGAAATATCCGGAAAATTGGTCCTGTCCGAATTTACCAAAAATGCACTGTCAAAATTCAAAAAATAAGAGCTTGTTTACATTTTATTTCTAAATTTGACATAAGCCGTTTTTTTTAATTGAGGTTTCAAAAACAGAGTATGCAATCTTAAATCAGTCTTTTGTCAATGAAAAGTGGTGAAAAAAGTAATGACAAAACCGAAATATATAACGCAAACAAGCACTAGGTATGGATGTTTTACAATATTTGAACGGGGATCTGGTTTTTCCAATTTTGGCGCTTTTCGTAGTCGTAGTATATGTAGCAAGCCGTACGAGAAACAGAAGAAGGTTTAAACGATAATCTAAAAATATAAAAATATGATTCGTATAAAAATTGCACTTCTACTATTGATTACAGTAGTAATTGGTTGTAAACAAAATGCTTCATCTACAGAGACCGAAAAAAATAAAACCTGGTTCAAAGGAAATCTGCATACGCATTCATACTGGAGCGATGGCGATGAATTTCCTGAAGTTATTTTGGATTGGTACAAGAAACGAAACTATCAATTTATGGCGCTGTCTGATCACAATACCATATCTGAAGGTGATAAATGGATAACAATACGTGAGGATTCACTATACCAAAATGCATTTCAAGACTACCTTGATACGTATGGCTCAAATTGGGTAGAATCTAAAACAGATTCCGGCCGAACACTTGTAAAGCTAAAAACTTTTCAAGAATACAGAAATAAAATTGAGGAAAAAGGAAAATTTCTCATCATACATTCCGAAGAGATTACCGATGACTTTGAAGGGAATCCCATACATATGAATGCTACCAATATTCAAAAACTCATTGAACCGCAAGGCGGAAATAGTGTTGTAGAGGTAATGCAAAACAATCTTGATGCGGTACGCAAACAACGAGAAGAAACAGGTATACCAACAATACTACACCTCAATCATCCTAATTATTACTTTGGGGTTAGCACCGATGATATTATTGCTTTAAACGGCGAGCGTTTTTTTGAAGTGTATAACGGCCATCCTGCCGTCCGAAATACGGGCGATTCTACCCATCTTTCAACTGAAAAAATGTGGGACCTCATCAATATCGCCTATGTCGAAAATAAGAAGCCGCTACTTTATGGACTTGCTACCGACGATTCTCATGAATATCATACAAAAGGGAGCAAATGGAGTAATGCCGGCAGGGGTTGGGTCATGGTCCAGGCAGATACACTATCCGCCGCCGCTTTGATATTGTCTTTAGAAGCGGGTGATTTTTATTCCAGTACCGGCGTAGTACTCAAAAAAGTGGCCCATTTTAAAAACACCCTCTCAATAGAGGTCGCACAAGAAGCGGGTGTCAGCTATGAAATAAAATTTATCGGGTGTAAAAAAGGAGAATTGGAGACTGAAGAACTACTATCTGTAACTGGTACCAAAGCCGATTTTAAGCTAACAGATGACGTCATATTTGTAAGGTGTAAGATTATTTCTTCCAAATTACAAGACAACCCTATTGAAAATATACTTTATGAAATGGCATGGACACAGCCTATACTCGGAATAGACACTCCTTAAACTAAGGTTTGTTTTCATAGGGTAAAAACCAATTTTTCAAGTGTTACCATCTGATTCTTATGCTTTTCTTAGTTTTTGAGCGATAATTTCAGCTTTCTAATATTTGTCTTTTTTGTACGAAGTATCTGCTTTCCTAACTAGGGCAAACTAGAAAATAATTTAAATAGTGGCATATAGAGAATTCATACCTTTGCAGCACAAAGCGTTTTTATTTTATGGGAAACATACGTATCACCAAACAATTTACTTTTGAGACCGGCCATGCCCTGTATGGCTATGATGGCAAATGCCGAAACGTTCATGGACATAGCTACAAACTTTCAGTAACGGTCATTGGCTTTCCTAGTACCGATACCTCTGATGTGAAATTAGGAATGGTCATCGATTTTGGAGACCTAAAAAAAATCGTGGAAGAGGAGGTTGTAGATCCTTTTGACCATGCCACGGTATTCAATAAGAATACACCTCATAAAGAATTAGCAAAAGAACTTACCGATAGAGGCCATAGCGTAATTTTAGCCGATTATCAGCCAACTAGTGAAAACATGGTTATTGATTTTGCCAAAAAGATTAAGGCTCGATTGCCACATGGCATTCAACTTCACTCCTTAAAACTTCGTGAGACCGAAACCGCCTTTGCCGAATGGCATGCCAGTGACAATTAAATTTGAATTGAGTGGAGGAGTTAAAAAAATACATTTCTCAAATTGCCGTCCAAAGTGATGAGGATTGGGCATTTTTCTCTTCTGAACTCACCAAGGCCTACTTTCCAAAAAAAAGCATTCTCTTAAAAAAGGGACAAATAGAAAATCATATTTCTTTTGTAAAAAAAGGTTCGTTAAGACTCCATATTCCTGAAATGGATAAGGATGCTACCTTTGGTTTTGTTTTTGAAAATGAATTTATTAGTGCATATGATTCCTTTTTAACGCAAACCCCCAGTTATTATCAAATTGAAACCTTAACAGATACTGTTCTTTGGCAAATCACAAGAATCCACCTTGAAGAGGTTTATCGAAAGACAACAAACGGAAACAGTGTGGGCAGAAAAATTGCTGAAAACCATTTTTTACTAAAATCAAAAAGAGAGTATTCACTTCTGAACTTAACTCCTGAACAGCGTTATTTAAATTTGTTTGCTGAAAGACCTAAGCTTATAAAACAAATACCATTAAAGTACATCGCATCTTATATCGGAGTTACGCCACAGGCCCTGAGTAGAATCAGAAGTAGAATTTCTTAACTCAGGTTCATTGTTTTAAAAGCCATCAATATAGACCTTTGTCAAAACTATATTATGAAACCCTTTCTTGTCTTAATAATATCCTTTTTCAGTGCATTGCTTATACTTAAATTCATGAACGGAAAATTTGAATATGCCACTTCCGGAAGAATTGCCATGGCCATAATGCTACTGTTTGCCAGTTTAGGACACTTTATATTTGTTAAGGGAATGTCTGTAATGGTTCCTGATTTTGTTCCTAAAAAAGAGCTTGTGGTTCTCGCTACGGGGGTTTTTGAAATTGTTTTGGGGCTTGGTCTTCTACTTCCTTTCCACAAACTAACGGGCTATGTCCTAATCACCTTTTTTATACTGATTATTCCTGCCAACATCAAGGCTTCTACGGAAAATATAAATTATCAAACAGGGGAATTCGACGGAAATGGAATGACATATTTATGGTTCAGAGTGCCCTTACAACTGTTCTTCATTCTTTGGGTTTATGTATCTGCTCTAAAAAATGAAGCGGTGTTTTAAGATTTTACTATCTTTATCACATCGATGAAGAACATCACCCTTAACAGCGGAAAAAAAATCTACTTTGCCAGTGACAATCACTTAGGTGCCCCAACTAGGGAACAAAGCCTTCCTCGTGAAAAAAAATTCGTGGCATGGCTCGATGAGATCAAAGCTGATGCCGCAGCTATTTTTTTGCTCGGCGATCTTTTTGATTTTTGGATGGAATACAAGACCGTAGTGCCCAAGGGCTTTACCCGCACCTTAGGAAAGCTGGCCGAAATATCAGATGCTGGCATTCCTATCTACTATTTTGTAGGCAACCACGATCTTTGGATGAATGGCTATTTCGAAGAGGAACTCAATATACCTGTTTTTCATAAACCTCAGCAATTCACATGTAATGGCACCTCTTTCTTTATAGGCCACGGAGACGGCTTAGGCCCTGGAGATAAGGGCTACAAACGCATGAAAAAAGTATTTACCCATGGGGTTTCAAAATGGTTTTACAGATGGCTGCACCCCGATTGGGGAGTTCGCTTGGCCCAGTATCTTTCAGTCAAGAACAAGATGATATCAGGAGACGAAGACATCAAATTCCTTGGCGAGGACAAAGAATGGTTGGTTCAATACGCCAAGCGAAAACTAGAAAAAAACCATTATGACTACTTTGTATTCGGACATCGACACCTACCCTTAGAAATCGATCTGAACGCTAAATCAAAATATGTCAATCTAGGAGATTGGATCTCCTATTATACCTACGCAGTTTTTGACGGAGAACAACTTTCATTGAAAAAACATGAAGGATAATCTGTTGTAACTATTCTAAATCGAGGGTGATCTCTATTCTTTTAACCTGAGTTCAACCTACGATTTATCCCTTGCATATTCTATTCCTAAATTTCCTTTCTTTTCATCTTTTCTTAAGCTGAATTCAAGTAATAAATACAACTTTGAAATTCGAGCTAAGTTTCTTTGATAAGTAGTAATTTTGTCATGAAGTGGTTTACCCTTTTTGGATTGAATCGAGAATTAGTCATTTGATGTCTTTTTTGTGTTGCATAGCAGGGCTACAATCAAAATTGAGTAAAAAAAGGCAATTCTTTAGCCAATTGAAGACGTTTAAATAACGCTATAAGACATAGAAGATTAAGCCAAAAAAACTAAACAATTGGAGAGATACCTTTAATATAAATGAAAAAAATATACCATCTCAGCAGCTGTGATAGCTGTCAGCGCATACTCAAGGAGCTACAACCCTTGACCGGCTTTGAATTACAAGACATTAAAACAACAGCAATCACTGTTCAACAATTGGAGGAAATGCACCAATTAGCAGAAAGTTACGAAGCTTTGTTCAGCAAGCGGGCACGTTTATATCGAGAAAAAGGCCTGCACGACCAAGCACTTAGCGAGAGCGACTATAAGAACCTGATCTTGGAACACTATACGTTCTTGAAGCGTCCGGTAATTTTGGCCGAGGGTCAAATCTTTATCGGAAACAGTAAAAAAGTGGTCGCGGCGGCCAAAGAAACCATATCTTCTTGAACAAACGAACCCTTGCCATATTCGCTGCAATAGCTGCCACCATAATTTACGGCATTAACCATACTATTGCAAAAGAGCTAATGCCGCATTACGTACAGCCTTTTGGGTTTATCATGCTGCGCGTAATCGGCGCGGCCCTTTTATTCTGGATGATTTCATTTTTTGGCCCCAAAGAAAAAATTGAAAAGCGAGATTACCTGCGCATATTGCTTTGTGCCCTTCTCGGAATGGGGTTCAATATGCTTGTTTTTTTTAAAGGACTTTCACTATCAACACCAATTAATAGTGCCGTATTGATAACCATTACGCCCATAATTGTTTTGATATTATCGGCAGTTCTAATCAAGGAAAAAATAGGGCTACGAAAAATATTGGGTATTGTCATTGGGCTTATTGGCGCCTTGGGTCTGGTTCTATTCAGTACCGAAATTCGACAAGATGCGCCTGACATTCCCTTGGGTAATCTCTTTATACTTATGAATTCGATATTTTATGGTTCGTATCTGATTACGGCAAAAATATTGATATCGAAATACCATCCGTTTACGTTTATGAAATGGCTGTTCACCCTCGGAATCTTTATTTGTCTTCCTTTCGGATATCAAGAACTGATCGAAATTTCTTGGGCAGAACTCCCCTATGAAGCCCTTTGGAAAATTGCTTTTGTGGTTGTAGGAACCACCTTTTGTACCTACCTCTTCAATATTTTCGCCCTTACCCAATTAAAGGCCTCTACTTTGAGCGCCTTTGTTTATCTACAGCCCCTAATCGGAATTTTATATGCACTGGTCACAGGTCAAGATAGCCTGACAACGATTAAGATTATAGCAGCCACCTTGGTGTTTCTAGGGGTATATTTGGCAAGTAAAAACCCCTTACCCAATCAGACTTAGCATTTAAGAATCGGAAGGAGGAAAGAAACTACCCTTTCATTCAGATAGCTGTCGAAACCAGACCATCTCAAGTGCTCCGAAAGAGAAATAAACCCGCTGTATGGCTATCACTCTGCGATTAAATTCGACGGGGTTTTTGCAAATTTTCTGGTGTCGGCCTTAGTTAGTATTCGAAAACCCGCAGGTTTTTTCACCGCTTCGAACGCAGCTATCAAATCATCGGGTAAACCGATAAGACTTCTCGTTTTTAAACTGATCCAAGCCCCCAGCATTTCACAGTGTGCTACGTTCACACCCTTACTATCATAAAAATTATGATGAAATTCAAAGAATTTTCCATCTTCGCTCAAGCCCATAACTTCCATAGAAACACGTATGGGTTTTCCTGGTAACACTTCTTTAAAATAATACATATGTTCATAAAAGACCACAGGGCCAATTTGGTTTTGGGCCATTATCTTTTGGTCGAAACCCATTTCTAACAGAAAAGCAATGCGCGTATGGCTCATAAAATTCAAATATGCCGAATTTGCCAAATGGCGATTGGCATCTAAATCACTCCAACGAATTTCGAATTCTTTCAAATACATATATTTCTATTATTTTACTATGCACGCATAATAACGACAAAAATACCATAGTTTTGGAATATAGAACGCAAGCCGTAAAAATTTAACTTTAATCCTTATTTTTAAGAAATCAAATTATAGCACCATGAGTAAAAAAGCATCCTTTATTAAAGATCTTTCTCTACCTGCCATCGCTGCCCCAATGTTTTTGATTTCTGGCCCCAAGTTGGTCATCGAATGCTGCAAAAATGGCATTGTAGGTACTTTCCCTGCCCTGAATCAGCGTAGCAGTGAGGGTTTTGAAGAGTGGCTGGTAGAAATAAAGACAGCACTACAAAATTTTGAGGCGGAAACCGGAAAAAAAGCAGCTCCATATGGGGTAAATCTCATTGTTCATCCTACCAACCCCCGATTAGAAGCCGATATAAAACTGTGTATCAAACATCAAGTACCTATTATTATCACCTCTTTAGGCGCCGTATCAATGGTCGTAGATGCTATTCACAGTTACGGCGGCCTTGTTTTTCACGATATCGTAAAAAAACGTCATGCAGAAAAGGCCCAAGAGGCCGGAGTAGATGGCTTAATCCTCGTGGCGGCTGGCGCAGGGGGGCATGCAGGCGCTATAAATCCTATGACCCTAGTAGCCGAGATAAAAAAATTCTTTGACAAGACCATTATACTTTCGGGTTGTATAAGTACGGGGCGAGATATTGCATCAGCCCTTCAAATGGGTGCTGACCTCGCTTATATGGGTACCCGTTTCATTAACACCAAAGAGAGTAAGGCTCCTGAGGAATATCGACAAATGATCATTGAAGCCGGATCTATTGATGTGGTCTATACAGCTGCCGTTTCAGGGGTACATGCCAACTTTCTGGGGGCCAGTTTAAAAGCCGCCGGATTTACAGAAGAAGACCTTAAAAAGAATACCAAAATCGATTTCGGAAAAGAAATGGATACCGAAGCTAAAGCATGGAAAACCATTTGGTCTGCAGGTCAGGGTGTGGCGATAATTGATAATACAGTCAGTGTTGCAGCACTTGTTAAGGGATTAAAAGAAGAATTTAGATCGGCTATTGAAGAGCAGCTTACCCTTTTAGAAAATTATCCTAAGTAACTACCTCGAGCTAAGCCAGCCTGCTGGCGAGGCGGGCGAATGGTGCTAAAAGGAAAGATTATTAATCATTTCGATGCCCTCTCGAGTACTCGAGAGAGTAGTAAACCTACTGGTTGGGAATAAAAAGAGCACAGACGTATGTACATAAAAAGAAATATCTCTTGGGCCCTCATCCTGAGATTTGCATGGAAAAATCTAATCTTTTTTGCATTGTGGACAGCATTAATCTTTTCAGCGTATTATTTTTTAGATTGGAAACATATCGACATTCCGTTTCAGCCCTTAAGCATCATCGGTATCGCTGTATCACTTTATATAGGTTTTAAAAATAGCCAGAGTTATGAACGCTTTTGGGAAGCACGAAAAATTTGGGGCGGGATCGTAAACTATTCTCGTATATGGGCCAATAATGTACTTAGTTTTGTAGAGGATGGCCATGAGACCAAACGCATTCTGATATATCGCCAATTGGCCTGGGTAAATGCCCTCAGGGTTCAATTAAGACAACCATCAAGTTTTAGTATCAAGGAAAACAGGGCCGTAGAAAGAATGTTCGATCGGCACGGAGAACGAAATCCCGTTTGTGCAGGCCTCGATTCTTTTATATCTCCTGAGGAAGATTCCGATTTGGAAAACAGAAAAAATGTAGCCACCCATTTGTTAAAAAACCAAGGGCAACACTTGAAACAACTCCTTAAAGATAAAAAGATTACGGAATTCGACAAGCAAATATTTCACAACAATCTTGAAGAATTATATAATTTGCAAGGAAGGTGCGAACGTATTAAAAATACCCCATTTCCCAGACAGTATGCCTATTTTAGCACCGTATTTACCTGGATTTTTGTTCTACTACTTCCCTTTGGTCTGCTTTCAGTTTTTGAGTCCGAAATCAAAGAACTGAGAACAATACAACAGCAAGAAATATTTCTCGGACTTATGATTCCTTTTTCTGTATTAATTTCGTGGATATTCACCACAATGGAAAAAATAGGTAGTAACAGTGAAGATCCTTTTGAAGGAAGAATGAATGATGTGCCCATGACCTCTTTATGCAGAGCTATTGAAATAGACCTGCGTGATATGCTTGACGAGGAAAATTTGCCAAAAAAAGTAAAGCCACAGGATAATATTCTCTATTAATGCCTATTATTTCGTCTCATTATGACCCTCCTCTTACCTCTAACCTGAGCTCGACCTAAGATTTGTTTTCTCTGTTCAGCTAAATCTGGTCTGCCAATGATGGCCCTAAGTAATGACCAAATAAATAGTTCTGTAAAAGAATGGCTCAACTATCTAGCGACAAGTTCTAGCAACAATACTCTTTGGCTTTTTGGCAAATAAAAAGGCGGAGCATTGCTCCGCCTTTTCCCCAAATCTTACCATGAACTTAACCTACTTATGCTATGGTTCTCCAAAAGTAGAGCATTACAAAGCTGCTAAAAAACATCTTTGTTGAAATCCCAAATACTTGGTTAAAGTGTATTTTATTGCGCCTTAAAAATAGAATGGTTTTATATGAAGGTGTCGTTTTCATGGGTAGATACTGACATTGGCCAGGGCAGTTCGAACAGTGTGTTTGTCTTGCTTCCTGGTATTGCTACAAAGACTGTGGGTGGGGTGGCATTAGCCCGAGCATAACCTACTTGAAGGCAAGGCGGAAACAAAAGACATTAAAACAAACTGATGAGCACGAAGTACGTATTGCTTATACGAGTGGGTGAAAAATAAAAAAGGTGGAGAAGTCTCCACCTTTTTTGCCCCAAATCTTACCATGAACTTAACCTACTTATGCTATGGCGAACCGAAGGTAGCTGGACTGTGCTTTCTAGGAGTCATAAACCCGACGAAAAGCAATAATTATCGATTAAACGCATCAAATCATGCATTTAATCGATAAAATGCTAATACGCTCTTTCGTTTTTTCCTTCGTAAAAATTGATAAAAGCTTTGTTTACTACCCTATTTCCGCCAGGTGTGGGGTAGTCTCCTGTAAAGTACCAATCTCCCAAGTTTTTAGGACATGCCTGATGCAGGTTTTCAACGGTTTGATAGATAATCTGTACTTCTGCTTTTATTTCTGCGGAACTTAGTAATTCTCCTATTTTCTGAGAAACTTCTTCTGTAGAAAAGGGCGTATAGAATTCCTTTACGTAATTTATTACGTCTTTATCTTTAGTGTTTACCTGTTTTAGGCATTTCTCATATATTTCCTTGACAAGCTGCATGGTATTGTGGTCTTCATGTAGCGCTAAAGCAGCTTTAAAAGCGATAAAATCCTCTAGCTTAGCCATATCTATTCCGTAACAGTCAGGATACCGTATCTGAGGTGCTGAGGATACCACTATTATTTTTTTAGGAGATAATCGATCCAATATCTTGATGATACTTTTCTTAAGTGTCGTGCCCCTGACTATACTATCATCAATGATGACCAAATTGTCACCCTCTTCGACCGAACCGTATGAAATATCATAAATATGAGCCACCAAGTCATCTCTACTACTGTCTTGGGTGATGAAAGTCCTGAGCTTTGCATCTTTGATAGCCACTTTTTCGATTCTTGGACGGATCTTTAGAATTTCATGTAACTCTTGACTGGTGATTTTTGAACCTATCGAAAGTATCTGCTCTTCTTTCTTTTTGTTCAAATAATTCTGCGCCTCTTTTACCATTCCAAAAAATGACGTTTCCGCAGTGTTAGGAATATAGGAGAATACGGTATTCTTTATATCGTTGTCTATCGATGCTAAAATCTGTGGGAATAGTAATTTTCCCAACTCCTTGCGTTCTTGGTATATTTCTTTATCACTTCCCCTAGAAAAATAAATACGTTCAAAAGAGCAGGCTTTCCGTTCAGTCGGTTCTAAAATTTCCTTGATTGATGTATGTCCGTTTTTTTTGATAATAATGGCATGGCCCGGATCCAGCTCTTTAACATCTTCATAACTTACATTGAAAACGGTTTGAATGGCCGGCCTTTCCGAGGCGACCACGACCACTTCATCATCTTGGTAATAATACGCGGGCCGAATACCTGCCGGATCTCGAAGTACAAAGGCGTCGCCGTGACCTATTATACCGGCCATGGCATAACCTCCGTCAAAATTCTTTGCGGCACGCCTCAATATTTTATTGAGCTTTAAGCGTTCGCCGATAATGGGAGAAGCCTCTTGTTTGGTATACCCCTCCTTTTTAATCTGTTTGTATAGTTTGGCCACCGCATCATCTAAAAAATGACCAATTTTTTCCATGACCGTAACCGTGTCGGCCATCTCTTTGGGGTGTTGCCCCAACTGTACCAAATTGTCAAAAAGCTCATCTACATTGGTCATATTGAAGTTTCCTGCTACCATTATGTTACGGTGCATCCAATTGTTCTGTCTAAGAAAGGGATGAACATTCTCTATACTGTTCTTCCCAAAAGTACCGTAACGTACATGGCCCAATAAAACTTCGCCTATATAGGGGATATGTTTTTTTTGGAGTGCAACATCGTCAACATATTCAGGATGTTCTTTAAATGCAGAGTTGATTCGATTATTGATTTGGGCAAATATATCTTGAATGGGTTGTTGGTCGGCAGAGCGCACCCTGCTCATATAGCGTTCTCCTGGCGCCATATCAAGCTTAATACTTGCAAAACCGGCACCATCTTGACCACGGTTATGCTGTTTTTCCATCATTAGGTACATTTTGTTTACGCCGTAAAAGGCTGTACCGTATTTTTCTTTATAGTATTCCAATGGTTTTAGCAACCGGATTACTGAAATTCCACATTCATGTTTAATGGCATCACTCATTCTATATAACTATTAAAAAAGCCCCGATTTATCAGGGCAAATATTTATTGTAACTCGATATCAAATTGTGTCAAGGCCTTGAACTGATGTAGCCTTTTGTTGATTTCGTCTCTTGTTAAATCGCGCATTCGCTCTGTGCCAAAACGTTGAACACAGAAAGATGCCAAGTTGGATCCGTGTATCACGGCATTCTTCAAGTTATTGAAGGTCGTATTGCCTGTTGCCGCCAAATACCCTGCAAAACCCCCTGCAAAAGTATCGCCAGCGCCCGTTGGGTCAAAAACTTCTTCTAACGGAAGGGCAGGTGCAAAAAACACATTGTTCTCATGAAATAATAAAGCCCCGTGCTCTCCCTTTTTTATGACAACGAATTTCGGCCCCATTTTTTGTATTTTTTCTGCTGCTTTCACCAAAGAATACGTATCGGTCAATTGTCGTGCTTCCTCTTCATTGATAGTCAAGACATCAACATGCTTTATGACTTCAGTCAATTCTTGCAAGGTATTGTCCATCCAAAAATTCATGCTGTCCAAAATTATTAGTTTAGGACGTTTCTCCATTTGGTCAATTACACTCATCTGAATGTTCGGATGCAGGTTTCCTAGCATGACTACATCGGCATCCTTGTAATTTTCAGGAACAACAGGCTTGAAATCGGCCAGAGTATTCAACTCAGTGACCAAGGTGTCTCTAGAATTCAAATCGTTGTGGTATTTTCCCTTCCAAAAGAAGGTTTTGCCACCTTTGACGATTTTAAGACCCGATAAGTCAATATTTTTATTGGAAAGTAGGTCGAGATATTCTTGTGGCATGTCATCTCCTACAACTGATACGATAGCAGAATCAACCTCAAATTGTGAAGCTGCCAAACCAATAAAGGTTGCCGCTCCACCCAAAATTTTGTCTGTCTTTCCGAACGGAGTTTCAATAGCATCGAAGGCAACAGTACCCACGATTAAAAGTTTGCCCATTAAACCTGAAATTTAGTGCAAAGATACAGTATTGAAATGCCAAAGTCCAGAGCGGTACCAACCAAGTTATCAAAAATCTTTAAAAGCATTGTTTTACGGTTAAGGGGTAGCCAGTAAACATTATTTTCTGCCAAAATCTGCAGGAACCTCACCCCACGCCTTGGTCTCCCATTTTACGACAGGCGTATGGTATGTATTATTTTTGAGCCAGTCAACGGCACGACGAATCAATTCAAAAAGCGCTTCGTTCTTTTTGGTCTCTGCCAATTTGGTGTTACAGTTTTTCTTTCGAACCCAGCTCATGGCCGTTCGTGAATCGGTATAGATGATACGGTCGCTATTTTTTTGCTTTAAAAAGGCAAGACCATGTACAATGGCCAAAAACTCTCCTATATTATTGGTGCCTTCAGGAAAAGGGCCTTGCCTGAACAATTTTTTCCCCGTTTTTGTATCAACACCTTGATACTCCATAATACCCGGATTACCACTTGAGGCGGCATCAACAGAAATAGAGTGGTAATTCGGATTTCCAATTTTGAAAAGCTGCTCACGAGAAAGAGAAGTTTGCCCTTTGGTTTTCCCTTTATAGTCTTCATAAGTGCCGTTGAATGCTTTTTTTGCCATTTCAAAACTGGGAAATGATTTGTACTGCGCTCCTTTATATCCTTTAATCGCCGCCTTACAATCAGCCCAAGCGGTGTAAATACCAGGCCGTTTGCCTTTCCATACAGTATAGAATTTTTCTTTTTTGGCCATTATACGCCCAATAGTTTCGCTATAGTTCTAGGAAAGTGCTCATATTCTAACTCATGAACCTTTTGGGCTATAGTCTCAACCGAATCATCAGGCAGTATTTCTGTTTTTACCTGGTGTATAATAGCACCCTCATCGTAGTTTTTACTCACATAATGGATAGTAATCCCCGTTTCAGCCTCTTTATTCTCTTTAACGGCCTGATGTACCTTCATACCATACATTCCTTTTCCACCATGTTTAGGCAAAAGCGCAGGGTGAATATTAACGATTTTATCTGGGAAGTTCTCAATGATTTTTTCAGGAATTTTCCATAAAAATCCGGCAAGGACAATCAGGTCGGGATCAAAAGATCTCAAAATGTCGAGGACGCAATCAGTCATATGAAAAGCATTTCTGTTAAAGTATAATGCATTAACATTCAACCTATTACACCTGTCCAAAACCTCGGCATCTCTTTTGTTCGTAAGCACTACAGCTATAGTAACCTCTGGCTTGAGATGAAAGTAATGTACTATGTTTTCAACATTGGAACCAGAACCAGAAGCAAAAAGTACAATACGTTTCATATGTAGATTTGGCGTTGCCGAAGAAGAATTATTTTGGAGCTAAAATACCACTCTTGCATTTAAAATTCTTAAATTACAATACATTTTAACCACAAATAGTGTTATTAAACCAAAGTTTTTTATTTTTGCCAACAATTTAAATTTTTAAAACAAATATTATTATGTCAGACATTGCATCAAGAGTTAAAGCTATCATCGTTGATAAATTAGGAGTTGATGAAAACGAAGTGGTATCAGAAGCTAGCTTTACCAACGACCTAGGGGCAGACTCATTGGATACCGTTGAGTTGATCATGGAGTTCGAAAAAGAATTTGATATTCAAATTCCAGACGATCAAGCTGAGAACATCGCAACAGTTGGCCAAGCCATAAGTTATATAGAAGAAGCTAAGAAGTAATTTTTATGCTTTCTTGAACAAGTATTTGAAATTATCCATGTGGTAAGCATAATCGCATGGATAATTTTTTTTAATTTACGCTTAGCTTATTAGAGTGTTTAAAATTTAGTCCAATGCAGTTAAAGCGAGTTGTAGTAACAGGCTTGGGTGCTCTGACACCCATCGGTAACACTATTGAAGAATATTGGAACGGCCTGATTAGCGGTAAGAGCGGTGCGGCACCTGTTACTTATTACGATACAGAGAAATTCAAGGTTAAGTTCGCCTGCGAATTAAAGAACTACAACCCAGAGGATTTTTTCGATAGAAAACAAGCCCGTAAACTAGATAAGTTTGCGCAATATGCACTAGTAGCCTCTGATGAGGCAATTTTAGATTCTAAACTAGATTTAGATGCCATCGATAAATTTCGTGTGGGTGTTATATGGGGTGCTGGTATAGGTGGTTTGGAGACCTTTCAGAATGAGGTGATGAACTTTGCCGAAGGTAATGGAACGCCACGGTTCAATCCCTTCTTTATTCCCAAAATGATAGCAGATATCGCCCCTGGTAATATTTCTATCAAGCACGGTTTTATGGGTCCTAATTATACAACAGTCTCCGCATGTGCCTCAGCGGCAAACGCAATGATTGATTCCCTAAGCCAAATTCGAATGGGGTATTGTGATATTGTTGTAACCGGAGGAAGCGAAGCAGCGGTAACTATTGCCGGTATGGGCGGATTTGGGGCCATGCATGCACTTTCGACAAGAAATGATAGTCCTGAAACGGCCTCTAGGCCTTTTGATGCAACCCGCGACGGGTTTGTATTGGGTGAAGGAGCTGGAGCCTTGATTCTGGAGGAATATGAACACGCCAAGGCACGCGGGGCAAAAATATATGCCGAAGTAGTTGGCGGAGGACTATCGAGTGACGCCTATCATATGACGGCACCCCACCCTGATGGAATTGGCGTAGTGCAGGTTATGAAGAATTGTCTGAGAGATGCTGGTTTAAAACCAGAAGATGTTGATGCCATAAATACACATGGAACATCAACCCCTTTAGGAGACGTTGCGGAGTTAAAAGCAATAACCAAGGTTTTCGGTGAACATGCCCCTAACATAAATATAAACTCGACAAAATCCATGACAGGGCACTTGTTGGGTGCTGCGGGCGCGATTGAGGCTATTTCTTCGATACTTTCTATGAAATATGGCATTATACCGCCTACAATCAATCATTCAGTCATTGATGAGAACATTGACCCAAGGCTCAATCTTACGCTGAACAAGGCGCAAAAACGGGAAGTTAATATTGCCCTGAGTAATACTTTTGGTTTCGGGGGTCATAACGCCTGTGTTGTATTCAAGAAAATCAGTTAAACAAATCATGAATTTCATTTCCAATTTATTCTATTCCCATTCAAAAGAAGATGGGGATTTTTTTTTGGAAATAACTACAATTATAGGATTTAAACCAAAGAATCTAGAAATATATAAAAAGGCATTTCTACACCGATCGGTCAATAAAAGAGATAGTAACGGAAATCCTATTAGCTACGAACGCCTTGAATTTTTAGGAGATTCTATGTTGGGGGTCATAATATCAAGGTATCTGTACGATGAAGTGCCTTTGGGCGATGAAGGTTATCTCACGAAAATGCGTTCGAAAATAGTCAGTAGAGAGCATTTGAACGAATTGGGAAAAGACCTTGATTTAATTCAATATGTTGAAAGCCGTATTCCTAAATCACATTTTGGAGATAATATCCATGGTAATGTGTTCGAAGCCTTGGTAGGGGCCGTTTATTTGGACCGAGGACATAAATATTGTGAAAAATTCATTAGAAAAAGAGTGCTAAAACCCTATGTCAATATTGAGCAGCTTGAAGGTAAGGTCATAAGCTACAAGAGCTTGGTCATAGAATGGTGTCAAAAGCAAAAAAAGACATTTAACTATAATGTATATGAAGATACAGGCAACGATTCTTTAAAACATTTTGCGGTAAAGTTGTCCATTGGCGGCAATGTGGTGGCCAAGGCCAGAGCGACCTCAAAAAAAAAGGCTGAGGAAAAAGCCTCACAAAGAGCATATTTCGCCCTGCAGGATAAAATAAACAAATCCTGATCACCGAAAGATTAAACAGGGCGCAAACGTTTTCGTTGTAGAATACCATTGGAAACGCTAAAAGGAACTAGGCAGTATTCGTTATTAACCCTATATTTGCGTTTTTGTACGTCCATGGTAGCAGTACACAAGATTAGCGGAGATTTTTATGAAGATGTCTTTGCTTTGATTGCTTTGCATAGCAGTTTGGAAGATTATGCCATGGTATATGCTATTAACCAGCATATAAAATCGAATTTTAAGAGGTTTTCAAAAGATTTGGACGTATCGGAACATGCATCTTTTCCTTTTTTTGAGTGGAAAGATGAGTTAAACAGTAGCTATTGGACCCTGATTCCGAACAATAGCCTTAAAGTAGAGTATTCGGAGAATAAAAATCTTTTCAAAGACGAACCTTCCTTCATTGCACATTATTTGTTGCCTGAACACAAAGATGTTGATTACTTTTTAAAAATCGATGAAAATGAAGAGGAGCAGGAAATAGAGGAAATCGTAAAATCATTGTTTGCCATACCAAAAGTCTTAACAGCTTATCGTATAGATGTCAAAAAACTTAAATCTAAAAACAATCTAATTTTTTAAATTAATGCCAAATAATAAAAAGACGAAAATAGTAGCGACCTTAGGGCCTGCTACTAGTAAGAAGGATGTGTTGAAGAAGATGATTGAGGCCGGAGTGGATGTCTTTAGAATAAACTTTTCGCATGCTGACTACGAAGATGTGACTGCCCGCGTTAAAATGATACGAGAACTCAATGAAGAACTCGAAACCAATATTTCCATTTTAGCAGACCTTCAAGGTCCAAAGCTCCGAGTTGGGGTCATGGCAGGCGAGGTAGTCGTGGCACCAGGCGACGAAATCACCTTTGTTACGGGAGAGCCTTTTGAAGGCACTTCGGAAAGAGTATATATGAACTATGCTGCCTTTCCAAAAGATGTAAAAGTCGGGGAACATATTCTACTTGATGATGGTAAGTTGATGTTCGAAGTGATGACTACCAACGGAGAAAACGAGGTCAAGGCCAAAGTAATCCAAGGAGGGCCATTGAAATCTAAAAAAGGTGTCAATTTACCCAACACCGATATTTCGTTGCCGGCACTTACTGAAAAGGATATAAAAGATGCCATTTTCGCCATATCACTAGAAGTGGATTGGATCGCCCTCTCATTTGTTCGATTTAGTCAAGACCTTATTGATTTACAAAATATTATCAAGGAACATTCTGAGTATAAAATTCCGATTATCGCCAAGATTGAAAAACCTGAAGCGGTAGAAAATATTGATAAGATTGTAGCCTATTGTGATGGTCTTATGGTCGCTAGAGGTGATCTTGGAGTGGAGGTCCCGGCACAAGAAGTGCCCTTGATCCAAAAACAGTTGGTATTACGGGCGAAGAAGGCAAGAATTCCTGTAATTATCGCAACCCAAATGATGGAGACCATGATTACCAGCTTGACGCCGACACGGGCAGAGGTAAACGATGTTGCCAATTCTGTGATGGACGGCGCCGATGCCGTAATGCTTTCCGGAGAAACTTCTGTTGGTAATTACCCGGTAGAGGTTATCGAAAAAATGTCGAGTATTCTACAAACCGTCGAGAATTCTAAGCTCATAAAAGTGCCACAGGATCCACCGCAAATTCGCACAAAAAGATACATCACCAAATCACTTTGTTACCATGCGGCAAGTATGGCCAACGAAATTAAGGCAAAAGCGATTTCTACACTGACCAACAGTGGTTATACGGCTTTCCAGATATCGGCATGGAGACCAAGTGCCCATATATTGGTGTTTACGTCTAATCGGCGCATATTGACCCAATTGAACCTCCTTTGGGGCGTACAGGCGTTCTATTATGACAAATATGTCTCTACCGACGAAACCATTGAAGATGTGAATAAACTGGCCTGTCAGAAAGGCTTTTTAAAGGTCGGGGATATGCTCGTAAGTCTAGCCGCAATGCCGATCAAAGACAAGGGGATGGTAAATACACTCAGGGTGACCGAAATAGAAAGCAGCAGTTTTTAGCACAGCTAAAAATCGAATTTTAATTGTACCGAAACCGAGTCTTCTTTAGACTCGGTTTCCTTTTTTTCGGTATTCAAATTAGACAAAGAGATCCCCAATAAACGAACCGAATTCTCCATTTTACTCTGATAGAGCAGCTCTTTTGCGGTCTCCATAATGAGCGCCCTGCTTGTCACAAAGTAGGGCAAGGTTTTACTACGGGTATTTAGAGTAAAGTCACTGTATTTTATTTTAAGGGTAATGGTTTTTCCGGCAATATTAGATTTTTTCAATCGCTGAACCAACTCCCCCGTAATCTGTTCCAAACGTTCTAACATAAAAATTTCGCTGCTGAGATTTTCGTGAAAAGTACGTTCGGCCCCGACCGATTTTGGAATGCGATGTGGTTTTACGGCACTGTTATGAACGCCTCGAACAACATGATAATAGTACGCCCCGCTTTTGCCAAAATGCTGTTCCAAAAATTCGAGGGCTTTAGTTTTAAGTTCTTTTCCGGTAAAAATGCCCAATTTGTACATCTTATCTGCCGTAACTTTTCCGACACCATAGAACTTTCTTATTTCGAGTTCTTCTAAGAATGCGATGACTTCCTCAGGATTTACCGTTTTTTGTCCGTTGGGCTTGTTAATATCACTGGCGACTTTGGCTATAAATTTATTGATAGAAATACCTGCGGAAGCCCTAAGCCCTACTTCCTCAAAAATTCGCTGTCTGATTTCTTTAGCCAATAAGGTGGCCGACGGATTTCCTTTTTTATTCGTGCTTACATCTAAATAGGCCTCGTCTAATGAAAGGGGTTCTACTAGATCAGTATAGTCGAAAAAAATGGCCCTAATCTTTTTAGAAATCTCCTGGTATCGAGAAAATCGGGGTTTTACAAAAATAAGTTCTGGGCAGTTTCTTTGGGCGATAACACTACTCATAGCGCTACGAACCCCAAACTTTCTGGCCTCATAACTCGCAGCCGCCACTACGCCCCTTTTAGAGCTACCGCCAACGGCGATGGGTTTCCCTTGCAAGTCTCGATTGTCCATCTGCTCGACCGAAGCATAGAACGCATCCATATCGACATGGATAATTTTTCGTAATGGAAAATCGTTAGACATATAACAAAATTAAGGTATATTTAATCGCAGGCCGATAAGCAAAAAAGATTTAATTTCTCTATCGCCCAGCTTTGGCGTAGTTTGTTTAAACACTTAGAATTTATTTGTATTCTGTAGAATCAACAACCTCGACCCAAGGGTACGAGGTATGCTCCCGAAAAAACATTTTTCATTTCGAGGCAGCCTCAGGGAATTAAACCCTCAATGAGGGATTAAATCTTAGGTCGAACTCAGCTTAAAAGGAAATATGATAGAAATAGAACGAAAATATTTAATCAAGACTGATGCCTATAAGACTGATGCTACATCATATGCCCATATTGTTCAAGGTTTTCTTAACACCAATCCTGAGCGCACTGTTCGCGTGAGGATATATGGTGATACGGGTTATTTGACAATCAAAGGAAAATCAAACAAAGCAGGAACGACCCGTTTTGAATGGGAGAAAGAAATCTCCTTAAACGAGGCAAAGGCATTATTAAAACTTTGTGAAGAAGGTATTTTAGAAAAAACCCGGTACCTGATCCCCCATAACCACCATATTTTTGAGGTCGATGAATTTCATGGAGATAATCAAGGTTTGGTCATTGCCGAGATCGAACTGCGAGATGACAATGAAATTTTCGCCAAGCCTGTATGGCTGGGAGAGGAAGTTACCGGAGAGGTAAAATATTATAATTCACAACTGAGCAAAAAAACTTTTAAAAGTTGGAAAAAGTAAAACAAATTACAGCCTTATCACCTTTTAAAGCTTGGCCCCAATCAGTCACAAGGCAGGCATGAAGTCGCTAGTCTATAAAGGGTTCATTTGGCACATTTAGGAAGAATATATAAAAAAGTGTATGCCGATATTTCAGGGTCTTTCGGTAATGAAGCAATATAAGGGCTATCACCATTATACAAGGCCGACTTTTGAGACCTGCCTATGGAGGGCGACAAAATATTTTTTACGTAAAACCGACTTATAAGGCACTCTTAAACTGTTCTAAAAAACGAAGATCGTTTTCGCTCAACAATCGAATATCCGAAATTTGATGTAATAAAAGTGCAATCCGGTCTATACCCATACCAAAGGCAAAACCTGAGTATTCCTCGGGATCTATATCACAATTAATCAGCACATTGGGATCCACCATACCACAGCCCATAATCTCTAACCAGCCCGTACCTTTGGTCATGCGATAGTCGGTTTCGGTTTCAAGGCCCCAATACACATCTACTTCGGCACTAGGCTCAGTAAACGGAAAATAAGAGGGTCGCAGGCGTATTTTTGATTTCCCAAAAAGTTCCTTGGTAAAGAATTGAAGCGTTTGCTTTAGATCCGCAAAAGAAACGTCCTTGTCAATATATAAACCCTCTACCTGATGAAAAAAGCAATGTGAACGAGAAGAAATCGCCTCATTTCGATACACCCTTCCCGGAGAAATGGTACGAATGGGCGGTTTGTTTTTTTCCATATACCGTACCTGTACTGAGGAGGTGTGGGTGCGTAATAGAATATCAGGATTGGTCTGAATAAAAAAGGTGTCCTGCATATCTCTTGCCGGATGGTACTCCGGAAGGTTCAGTGCCGTAAAATTGTGCCAATCATCCTCAATCTCAGGACCTTCAGAAACATTAAAGCCGATTCTAGAGAATATGTCGATAATCTGATTTTTTACAATTGAAATAGGATGTCTAGCGCCTAATTCGATTGGCTCACCAGGTCTTGTCAAATCGTCATACATACTTTTCTCATCGACTTTGTCTTCCAAAGCCTTCTTTAGGGTATTCACCTTTTGAGTAGCTGTATTTTTCAAGGTGTTTATAGTCTGCCCAAATATTTTCTTTTGATCGTTGGGTACATTCTTGAATTCGGCGAAAAAGAGGTTCAACAATCCCTTTTTGCCCAAATATTTTATACGAAAGGCCTCTACAGCTTCCTTTGAATCAGCAGTAAACTTTTCAACCTCGTTAATATGGTCTTTTATCTTATCAATCATAATTTATGGCTCGGTCGGCAAATTTAAAACTTTATACCCAGTATTAAATGATATTTCATTTCAAAACGCATACCTCTGGTGCTTTAAGGCTAAGAGTTTTGACAAAGAGACCCAAGTAAACTACTTCGGGGTAAGCCTGCCGGCATAGGCAGGTTAAACCCACTGGTGCGAATCAAGCTTCGTTTAGTTATTCCAAGTGATAAATTTCCATGATATTTTTAAGAATTCCTTCAAAATCGATTTTTAAATCAATGAGCTTTCCCGTATGTACATCGAATACCCAGCCGTGTACTTTAAGCCCACGATCTCTGTGCGCCTTTTGAATGGCAGCCGTTTTAATCAGGTTTACACATTGTTCTTGTACATTGAGTTCTACCAAACGGTCATATTTTTTATCCTCGTCGTCAATGGCGTTCAATTCATTTCTATGTATACGGTATACATCACGTATATTTCGCAACCAAGGGTTGAGAATACCCAAATCGGCAGATTGCATGGCCGCTTTTACGCCTCCACAGGCGTAATGGCCACAAACTACAACGTGCTTTACCTTGAGGTGCTCTACAGCATAGTTGACGACCGACATTACGTTGAGGTCGATACTGATAACCATATTTGCGATATTACGGTGCACAAATACTTCTCCTGGGCCAAGGCCCATTAAATCTTCGGCAGTCACTCGACTATCAGAACATCCTATGTACAGTAATTCAGGACTTTGTCCTTTGCCCAAATCGCTAAAGAAATCAGGCTGTGTAGATAACTTTTCCTGAATCCATTTTTCGTTATTTATAAATACCTTATCTAGACTCATTTTTTTTGTTTTAATTATACATTCTTTACGCTATAGGTCTTTATTCGAATCGTATTCGGAAAGTTAAGGTAATTCAAGCAATTAGATTGTATATTCTAACTGAGGACAATAATTTCTAAAGGGTGCGCCAACTTACTGTATCAATAAAGGCCTTTAGGGTAATGATGTTAATGAGGTACTCAATACCCCTCTGTATTATCTGCCGACCAAGCTCAGCGAAAGGCATCAAGAAATTTGTCTACTGCTCAGACAGTCTAAAGACACCGTTCGCTTAAAAATCTTTTAACACTTTTAGAGCTGACGAAGCTACCCAACCTGTCTTTCCGTCAATAATCCGAATTTTCTTCCAATCATTCAGCTCTTCAAGTACATTTACCTTGGTGCCCTCGTGTAGTTTAAATACTTCTTGACTCCTGTCATTGGGTTCTGACTTTATAGTTACCTCATCGGCGAATACTATAGCGGGTCGGTCAGCCTTAAAATCATTGCTCAGCACAAAGGCAAAAATGAAGGATACGACTCCTATGACCAGGGATACCAGGCTAGAGATAAAGGCAAGGCGTTTTTGCGTGGCATATTTAAAATAGTAAAAGGCAATATAGAGGAACACAAAGAGTATTATGAATGTAACGGCCGCATAGGCCCATTGGTCAAAAGATAGAAATCTACTAATACTTGTATAGATTTTGGAAATCCCCGTTTCGGGCAGAATTTCTATCGCATCTAAGGTCATATTCTGGGCATAGGCCAGATTGTTCAGTATTTCAGCATCTTTTGGTTGTAGTAGCAGTGCTTTCTCATAGTAATAAATACTAGGTGCAATTTGGTTCAATTTATAATGGGTATTGCCCAAATTAAAGTAGAGCTCCGCAGAATGTTGTCCGTCATTTAAAATACCCATATAATTTTGAATGGCCTTTTCATATTCCCCTTCGTTATATGCATCAGTACCTTTATTGAAAAGCGCTTCATTCTGGGCCGATGCCGTAACGCACATCAATAAAACAAATAGGGGCATCAGTCTTTTTATCATACCTATAGTTGTTTGTCCATTTGAGAAATTACTTCGCTCGCCCTGTCATAATCCTCTTGCATCTGCACTTCTGAAAATGGACTATAACGGGCCATTTCACAGTTTTTGAGCAATCCTATAAAACCGTCTTTGGTGCTGAGGTCGACCTGTTTTTGATCTAATAAGGAATCGATTTTATCTTTGCTGAACTCAGAGGTCTCGATTTTCAATTTCGCCTTCAAATAATTGTGAAGTGCCTTTTCCAAGGCAACATAAAAGGCTTCTTTGTCACCCAAGGCCTTTTTTGCCGTCGATAAGTATTTTCGCGCCAATTTATTTGCCCGTTTTATTTTATTGCCGGCAACATCACTTGCTATAGCTTCTCTTTTCTTGCCGAAAATTATAGCAAAAGGAATGAGCAGTAAGGGCAAGAGCAGCCATAAATAAAAACATTGGGAGCCAAAGAAATAATTGGTGCCGATGGTTGATAAATTTGGTTTTAATTTAATAAAATTAAACTGATCTCCAGTGGCAACGACCATCTGACGATTTCCCTTGGAGGAACTGCCGCTATTGACCAAAGTATTGCTTGGCCCTTCGAGTACGTTAACCACAATCTCTTTTGAATTAATTGTAATATACTTTTTTGTCTTCGGATTAAAATAACTGAAAGGTATACTTGGTATAGGATATTTGCCCTTAAAAGTAGGCACTATAGTGTAACTGTTGCTCACCCTGCCCTGCATGCCCGAGAGTGTAGTACGTATGCTTTCTTCGAATTCGGGGTCATATACCTCTAATGAACTCGGTAGACTGGGTGTGGGTAATTGAAAGAGTTTTAAATTACCCTTCCCCTTGACTTCGACCTTCGCCTGTAAAGATTCGGATGCATTTAAAGCAGTTTTACTAGTCGTCACAGAAAAGGTATACTCTCCGACCGCACCACTAAAATTAGCAGGTTTTCCGGTTATGGGCAGGGCTTTTACATTGATGGTGCGTTTGCCTGCAGATACTGTTTTATTGGTTTGCGAATAAATTCGGCCTCCAAAAAAATCACGCTTGTTCGTAGGCACATCAACGGTGACCTCCAAAGAAAGAGGTTCTATCTCTAGATTCCCTGATTTTTGAGGGTACAGCACTACCCTTTTTAAGACTACATAGCGATACGGTTCTCCTTGGTAGGTGCCATTTTGAGTGCTGCGCACTGAGACCGCTATGTCTTGGCTCCAAAAATTGTTGTACTTGGGGTTGTCCAATGGTCTGTAATTTGACACACTGATATTTGGGCTGACGTACAATTTGTAAACTACGCTTACGGCCTCATTTAGAAACGGATCAGTCTTAGAAACTTCTGCAATCAAATGTAAACTTTTGTCTGCAACATCATCTACGGTCATTTGCTCGCTTGGCTTGTCGACCCCAGCCGTAATCTCAACTTTTCTGGTCGCCGATTTATAAATCTTACCATTAATTTCAACGGTTGCCTGTTTTATGGTAAATTTTCCTCTGGCCGTTGGCCGTAATATATAAGAGAGAATCTTTGAGTAGCTTCTAACCCCGTTGATCCAGCTTGAGCTAATTTGGGTAGAAGGCCCCATAAGAACACGAAAACCCTTAAAATCAGGTGGGGTGAAATTATCGCCATCTTTATTCATTACAAATTCAGCACGAAGCCGTTCATTGATGCCCAGTTTTTCTTTGCTCAATTTTAGCTCGAAGGTGACCGCATTCTTATCCTGTGCCCTTAAAATAAGGGCAAAAAATAGTATTGGAATTAGCGTGATATATCTTTTAAATTGCATTTAAACTACCAATCTTTTTCATTTTTAACCTTAAGGCCCTTCACTTTTTGGGCATTAATTTTTTCTTGTACTTTCTTCTCTTCATTCTGCATGGCTTCTAGCAGATTTTGAACCTGCTGTTTAGACAACTGATTTGGTCTGGGCTGTTTTTGCTCCTCTTCCTGATCTCCTTGGTCGGGCTGTTTTTTCTGATCTTCTTTTTTATCACCCTCACCTTCCTCATTATCTTCTTTCTTTTCGTCGCCCTTGTCACCATCCTCTTTTTCATCCTCATTATCCTGATCGCCCTGATCGCCGTCTTTCTGATCTTGGTCTTTATCTTTCTTGTCCTCTTGGTCTTTATCTTGGTTCTCCTTGTCGTCGTCTTTTTGATCGTTTTTTTGATCCTCCTGTTCTTTTTTGAGCATTTCTTTGGCCAGGGCCAAATTATAACGGGTCTCTTCATCGCCCGAATAGTTTCTAAGGGCTTCCTTATAGGCCTCTACCGCTTTTTCATATTCCTTTCTCTTCATAAATACATTGCCCATATTATGGTAGGCCCTATGTTTATCAGATTTGTCGTCTGCCAATTCTCCTGCCTGTTTAAAGCGACCAAAGGCTTCGCCATAGGTTTCTTTATTGTAATAGGCATTACCCAAATTAAAGGGGGCAGCCACATTCTTTTCGCTTTTTGAAATGGCCTTTCTATAATCTACCTCTGCGGTCACAAAATTGTTCTCCGAAAGCGCTTTATTCCCTTCCCAGGTCAGATTTTTAGATTCCTTTAAGGCTCGTGCACTCTCCTTTTCCTCCTCTTGGGAGTATAGACTACATCCCATCAATAAAAGAACAGCTATAAGAGGTTTTATACTATGCACTTTCTTCATGTTTTTCATTGAACAAATTCAATTTTTTGAGCCATTGGGTCTTTCGATCCAAAACAAAAATATCTAAAAATAGAAATAAAAAGCCTGCGCCCAAAAACCATTGGAACTGATTTTTATATTCCGCAAACTGTTTTGCCTCGAATTCCTTTTTATCCATTTGGTTTAATTGATCTTTAATGTAGTCTACGGCTTCATCGGTATTTGTGCCATCTATATATTCTCCATTACCCTCATTCGCAATATCCGATAGTATATCTTCATTCAACTTTGTGATTACTACTTCGCCCTGAGCATCTTTCTTTAAACGCTCTACCACGCCGTTTCTTTTTATGGGAATAGGAACACCCCTACTTTTTCCAACCCCTATCGTGAAAATTCGAATGCCCTCCTCGACTGCGATTTCGACGGCCTCAAGAGTAGAGCCTTCAGAATGATCTTCCCCATCCGAAATAATAAAAAGAACTCTATTGGTCTGTTCCTCATCGTTGTAATAGGTGGTCGCCAACTCAATGGCCTCATTGATCGCCGTTCCTTGAGAGGTCAACATATCAGTATTCATGCTCTGTAAAAACATTTTTGCCGCACCGTAATCAGTAGTTATAGGCAACTGAGGAAAGGCTTGCCCCGCATAGGCGATTATTCCTACGCGATCACTTGCCAATTGATTGATAATTTCAGACACCAAACGTTTGGCCTTTTCTAATCGGTTTGGGGCGATATCCTCTGCCAACATACTTTTAGAAACATCTACGGCAAATACGATGTCTACACCCTCGCGTTTAATTGTCTCCAATTTTGTGCCAATTTTAGGGTTGACGAGTCCTAAGATTAAAAATGTTATTCCTAAAAGGAAGAAAAGTAATTTTAATACAGCCTTAAAATCAGATTTATTAGGAGCCAACCTTTTCAATAAAATCAGCTTGGCAAATTTTTTCTGGGTTCTTTTTTTCCAGATTTGGAGTAGCACAAACAGCACGATTATCACCGGAAGGATGAATAAAAAATAAAAATAAATCTTTTCGTCTAACTGAATCATAATCTATATAAAACTTCTAAAAAAGGTATTGCGCAACACCCATTCCAATAGAATCAAAGCCCCTGCCAAAAATATCCACGGCCTAAACTTTTCTTCGTATTTATAATATTTGAATTCCTCTATTTCGGTTTTTTCGAGCTTGTTGATCTCTTCATAAATAGCTTCTAGCTTCTCATTATCCGTTGCCCTAAAATATTTTCCGCCGGTAGCCTCGGCTATATCCTTTAACAAAGTCTCATCGATTTCGACTTGTTGCATGCCGTACCTGAAGGAGCCATCCGAATTATAGGCGATTGGGGAGAGAGCATTTCCATTGGTACCCAAACCAATGGTATAGGTTTTAATACCAAATTCAACAGCTAGATCTGCCGCGGTCTGGGGCTCGATAAAACCTGCATTATTGACCCCATCGGTAAGCAAAATAATAATTTTACTGATGGCCTTACTATCCTTTAAACGGTTCACTGAAGTAGCCAAGCCCATGCCAATAGCGGTTCCGTCATTTAACTGACCATAAGTAATCTCTCTAAGGGCACTTAAAACTATAGATTTATCACTTGTAATCGGGGTTTTTGTATAAGCCTCACCGGCATAGGCAACCAGTCCTATACGATCATTCGGGCGCTCTTTTATAAAATTTGCGGCTACTTCTTTTAAGGCTGCCAATCTGTTCGGTTTCAAATCTCGTGCCAACATGCTCGAGGATACATCGATGGCCATTACAATATCGACTCCCTTGGTCGTCTTTGTTCGAGTAGAGATGTCTTCAGTCTGCGGTCTGGCCATGGCAACTATTATTGTGGCAAGCGCCAATAACCTGAGTAAGAATAGCAGCGGTTTGAGCCTTGGCAGTATGCTGTTTTCAGAAAAGCCCTTGATACTCGAAATCTGAAGTGACGCTAGCTGTTCTTTTCGTTTTAGAATATACCAAAGCACAGCTAGTGGTAGCAGCAGTAGCAACCAAAAAAACTCAGGGTTTGCATAGGTAATATTCTCGAACATTTATACGTCTGTTTTTACCTCTATGGTTGATAAAATTCTATCTACAATCTGTTGGGCGTATGAATCATCATCGGCCCATGTTAACAGCAATTGCTGTTGAAAACCTTTTCCGCCAAAACTCAGGATGATATATTTAGCCTGTACCATCTCATCGGATTCAGCTACTTTGAACTTGCAGCTACCATACGTCTTAATTCCTTTTACACCAGTAATGGTAGTGAATTCCTCTTGTTTGGTAATAATATTTTTAGCGCCTTTTTTTTCAAAATTTTCAATTAATTGCTCAATGGTCTTTTCGAATTCGGGTTCCACAGCTTGCGTAAACGTAGTCGATGTGGCAGCTATGGTAAACAAGGCATCATCATTTCTGAATAAAAAAGTCTGTAGCTCATTTATGCTTGCTTTGGCCTCTGGCGGAATTTTGGTTTTTTGCCGTACCAATACTTCAGGAGTCTCTAAATTGATAGGCGGATACCCATATGAACTGGCTACCCATTCATTTTCCAATAGTTTTTTTGTAGGATGTAGTGTGACCGTATCCCAAACATAGGTCGGGCCATAGTAAGCCGCGAGGGAAGCAATCGAGATCAATAGTACTCCCAGAGTTATACCGCCAGCGAATATCCGCTTTTTACGCTCTGCTTTTTGGGCCAATTCTTCTTGGTACTCCTCTTGCTCCAGAAGTTCTTCCTCAGTAGGTTCAGGAAGGGCATCATGGGTCTTGATTACAATTTGTTCAATTGATTTTCGGTCTTGCTCCGCTACTGAAGTAGGAGGTTTAGATCTTGCGAATTTTACTAAATCGGCTGTTTGTAAAATTCTTTTGAACTGATTCAGGGTATCATTCTCCAGTTTCAATTCTCCGGCATCTTTTAACAGTTCTAATTTATTTATCAATTGGTCTGTTGTACTTTCAAGTGCGCTTACATGTGCATCTTCTTCTAAATAGGAACGCACAATATCAGTAAGTTCAGAATAATATTCCTTGTATTCATCTTGGATAAGGTATTTGGAGTTTTCTAATTTTTTTAATTCCAATAAGGCCCGGTCATAAGCAGGCAGTAAGGCTACCTTTTCTTCATCAGTCAAGGGTTCTTTTCGAAATACAAACCAATATAGTAGGGCGCCAATAAGGGCTATACCGGCCAAAATGGCCAAAAGTATTTTCCAAAGATCTGAATTACTTTTTTCCACGACCATCAATTCCTTGATATCGTACATTTTTTGGACCAGCGTGTCTACGGCTACTGTTGCGACATCGATTTTTAAGGAATCTGTAAAAAACCCTTTGCCATTGATTTCAATACGTTGTGCCGGAAGTTTATACGACCCTGAATCAAATTGGGTCAGGGCATATATTTTCTGAAGGGTAATCCTGTCCTTTTTTCTGGTCGTATCGGTAGCAAATGCCTCCACGGTTTCCAAGGGAGAAAAAGTTTGCCCTTCAGGAAAAATAACCTGCGCCGTAGAATCTACTTCTACCGTAACCGTGAACTTTATTTGCTCCCCAATTTTGATAAATGTGGTATCTACCTCGGAACGTACCGATATATTTTTCTGGGCAAAACCAAGAAAAGCAATATTGAAACACAAACACAAAAGAGCATATCGCGCGTGTTGCGAAATAAAATACTTCATTTTTGTTTTTCCATTTCTCATTAGATTAACCTCTTCGTTTAAAATAACCCAATAATTTTTTTACGTAACTTTCATCTACCCTACAACTAATGGTACCACAGCCTGATTTTGTAAAGGTCTCCTTGAAATAGTCTACCCTGCCCTTATGATATTCACCATAGGCCCTACGTACACTTTTAGATTGGGTATTGATTAATTTTACAGCGCCGGTCTCAACATCGTACATCTGTACCATACCCAAGTTAGGTATAGTTTCCTCGCGTTCGTCATAAACAAAGATCCCGGTCACATCGTGTTTATTCCCTGTTATTTTCAGGGTAGTTTCGTAATCTTCGGCCATAAAATCGGATAATACGAAAACAATGGCCTTTTTCTTCATCACATTGGTAAGGTACTTTAGTGCCTCGGCAATATTGGTATGGTGACTTTTAGGTTTAAATTCTAACAATTCGCGAATAATTCGAAGTACATGTCTTTTTCCTTTTTTCGGCGGAATAAAAAGTTCTACGTCGTCTGAAAATAAAATCAGCCCGACCTTATCATTATTCTGCAGGGCAGAAAATGCCAAGGTGGCCGATATTTCTGTGATGATTTCTTTTTTGAATTGATCCTTAGTACCAAACATTTCTGATCCGCTGACATCAACGAGTAGCATCATAGTAAGTTCACGCTCCTCCTCGAAGACTTTGACAAAGGGCTCATTATACCGTGCGGTAACATTCCAGTCGATATTACGTACATCATCTCCGAATTGATATTGTCTGACTTCGCTAAAAGTCATACCGCGCCCCTTAAAAGTAGAATGGTATTCCCCACCAAAAATATGGTCAGAAAGACGACGTGTCTTTATCTCGATCTTACGTACTTTTTTAAGTAGCTCTTTGGTATCCATCGTAATCAGTGAACAGTTTTAAGTAGGCAATTCACAGCAGTAATAAATCAAAGTGTTCAACAGACGAAAATTGTGCCGCCCATCAAATACTGCTAACTGTTTTAAGGCACTTCGATCTCGTTTACAATTTTGTTGATAATCTCCTCTGAAGTAATATTCTCAGCTTCGGCTTCATAGGTGATTCCTATTCTATGACGCAGCACATCATGAACTATAGCCCTTACATCTTCGGGTACTACATAGCCCCTTCGTTTGATAAAAGCATAGCATTTAGCCGCAATTCCCAGATTTATACTTCCACGTGGTGAGGCCCCAAAGCTTATTAAGGGTTTCAGGCTTTCGAGGTTGTATTTTTCAGGATAACGGGTGGCAAAAACAATATCAAGAATATATTTCTCTACTTTTTCGTCCATATATACCTCACGTACCGCTTTCTGCCCATCCAATATTTGTTTTAAAGTAACTACGGGATTTACCTCTTCATAGGCTCCCAGAAGGTTTTGGCGCATAATCAACTGTTCCTCATTCATCTTTGGGTAGTCGATGACCGTTTTTAGCATAAAACGATCTATTTGTGCTTCGGGCAGCGGATAAGTACCTTCTTGTTCTATTGGGTTTTGCGTTGCCATTACCAAAAAAGGTTTGTCTAAAATAAAGGTTTCGTCCCCGATAGTGACCTGCTTTTCTTGCATCGCCTCCAAAAGTGCTGATTGCACCTTGGCGGGCGCACGGTTTATTTCATCTGCCAGCACAAAGTTGGCGAAAATAGGCCCTTTTTTTATAGAGAAATCGTTGATTTTCATATTGTAAATCATTGTACCTACAATATCTGCGGGCAAGAGGTCGGGAGTAAATTGAATTCTGCTAAAATCTCCTTTTACCGCCTTTGCCAAGGTGTTTATCGCTAACGTTTTCGCTAGACCAGGAACACCCTCCAATAAAATATGGCCCTGCCCTAAAAGGCCAATAAGTAATCTTTCGATCATATGCTTTTGGCCGACGATTACCTTGTTCATCTCTAACATCAGAAGGTCTATAAAAGCACTTTCCTTAGCAATTTTTTCGTTCACCGCATGTATATCAACGGTAGTATTTTCTTCCATATAAATATTTAAATTTTTGGTAAAGGCTGCTTAGTTAAGCAATAGGCTGCAAATTGAAAATTTATTCACTGAGTCGCTGTTAATGATTGGTTAAAAATAGGCACGCCCCTTTATTTTTATGAAGTTTTTAAGGTATTTCTTTTTAATTTCACGCAACTATGGTAAACTTATCCGATTTTTCTAAAATTAGTGCAGAAGCCAAGTCTTGGAGGAGTTAAAAAAAACAACTCCCTATAAACGAAAAAACTGCATTAATGTACTAGGGTTTGATTTAGGATTTACATTGTCTGACAATATAAATTTTGAGGGAAAGATATACAATTAATTACAAAAAGCAGTAATCAATACATGCGAAATAAAAGGGCAGTAACAATCTAAAGATTAGCGCTAGAGCCAATAGCACTTTTGCTGTAAAACCTTGGTCGTTTTTAGAAGATTTGTTTATACTACTTAAGCTTCTATTATTATATAAAATTGAATGAAAAAAATAGCACTTATTACTGGGGCCACAAGTGGAATTGGCCTTGCCACGGCAGAACTTTTTGCCGAAAACAAGATTGATTTGATTTTATGTGGCCGAAGACAAGGCCGGCTGGAGGCCCTAAAGGATAGATTGAGTAAGCATAGCCGGGTATATATCCTCAATTTTGACGTGAGTGACAAGCTTGCCGTCTTTGATGCCATTGCATCTCTACCCAAAGATTTTTCGGAGATAGATATTTTAATCAATAATGCCGGTAATGCCCATGGCCTTGATTCTTTCGAAGATGGGAGTTTAGAAGATTGGGATGCCATGTTAGATATTAATGTAAAAGGGTTGCTTTATGTTACCAAGGCAATTCTTCCTAAAATGGTACTGCAAAAGTCAGGGCACATTATTAATATTGGATCGATTGCAGGAAAAGAAATATATCCTAAAGGAAATGTATATTGTGCTAGTAAATATGCGGTCGATGCTATAAATAAATCTATGCAAGTAGATTTGAACCCCTATGGTATTCGTGTAGGGGCCGTTAACCCGGGAGCGGTGGAAACAGAATTCAGCAATGTGCGTTTTAAAGGTGATGACCAACGTGCCCACAATGTGTATGAAGGCTTTCAGCCCTTACGCCCAGAAGATATTGCCGATATCATCTATTTTGTGGTCACGCGCCCTTACCATGTGAATATTGCCGATTTGGTCGTACTGCCTACCGCTCAGGCTTCTGCTAATCTAATTAAAAAAGAAGTATGAGCAAAGTGTTCAGCTTTGTAGTTAAAGAAAACTGCCAAGCGGGCCGTTGAATAGGGGTCTAAAAGAATAGATTGCTTCACTCCTGTTCGCAATAAAGGGCAAAAAGAATACAAGCATTAACACGAAAAATGATTAACAAACGCCTTTTAGTCAAGAACCTTCTCGCCCACAATGATGAGAATAGCTTTTACGACAAAAAACGTTTTATAGATATCGGTAGAAAAGAAGGCAAGGCAAAATTTTTAAAACATGTCTGCGCTCTGGCCAATAGTAATCCTAAAAACAGTTCTTTTATTGTTGTTGGGGTCGAGGATGAGGACAATACCATTGTTGGTGTTGATTTTTTTGATGACAGTAAGATCCAAAATTTGGTAAATGCCTATTTGGATAATCCCCCGTTGATTGCGTATGAAAATATTCCGTTCCCACATTTACCTGAAGGAAAAGTGATAGGCTTGGTCACCATTACATCCAATGGAAAAGTATGTGCCCTTCGCAAAAATATATGGAAATATTATGGGGGTATGATTTTTTTTCGAGAGGGTAGCATCAGTATGCCCAAGGCCTATGATATAGAGCTGAAGAATATAAATTCAGAGGACGTGGCCCTTATTGAACAACATGCCCGAAACAATATAGAGCTCACCTTAGACGGGGTTATCGATTTTATCAATAATCGTCATAAAGATATAGAAAGCAGCTACAAGGTTTTCAAGGAGCAGTTTGTGGTCTGCTGGGCCGGAAATCGAAAAAAAGTGAATGGGGAAACCTATTTTTCTAGGGTAGATATTGAATTGATCAATGAACAGGTAAAACTCTTTTATTCAACCTTCGATGAGATTACAATTACATATGATGAACATTCTTTTACAACAGTTGAGTATGTACAACTGGGTCTGGGGGCAAAACAAAAGTATTACCCCTTAGAAAAAGTAGTCATTCATTTTGAGGACAACGGCAAATATCAAATACAAAGTGATCTGGTTTTTGAACCCCCACAATATGACAAAAAGGCATTGCATCATATTTTTAATGCCAACAATGCCCTACTTGAGAAGTTGGAGAAGAAAATTGATTTAAAACCTGCTGAAAAAATTGATCTAAAACAGCTTCCTAACACCTATTTAATGTGTTATCTCAACGGATTTGAAGACGCCAAGAATCAGATGGAAAATGCCAGATCAGCTGCAAAAAAATATGATAGACAACTCTATAGCTCATTAAAAGAATCACTGCGAATCTTGCGCAAGGTGAAATACAGTTGATCGTTTATTATTCTATTTTTTTTCCTATTAATTCCATACCGCCTTGGTTTAAGGTTACGCTTTCTATTTCGCCCTCTTCATTTTGATTAAAAGTGAGTTGCGCTTCGACTACTTTATAGTAGAACACATTTTCTGTTTTTGGAAATACCGAAACCTCAGCTTGCCCGGTTGCCTGTGCTTTTAATTGATTCCCATCCTTAGAAATACTAAGAATAAAATTAGGAGCCAATTGGTATTTGCCTGTGTATGTTTCTAGAACTTTTTCATTTATACTAATTTCTTTGACCAAACCATCGGGGTCTACCCCCAGTTCTTTCAGCTTCTCTATTGCATTTTGGCTACCCGGATTTAGCTCTAGTGATTTACTATAATTCACAATGGCTTGTTCTTTATCTCCATTTTTCATTAATGCCTCGCCATAACTGTCATAAACATTGGAAGAATTCGGATACGCTTCCGTATTTAGCTTAAATACCGCAATGGCCTTTTCGACCTCTTCGCTTCTCAGGTAACGGTAACCCAATTGATTTAGTTGAGTTTCAGAAAAATCAAATTCTTCAGCTTGGTTTTTCTTTAGATTCCAATAGGTTTTCAAGCCTGTTTCTATTCCGTTCTGATCAATACTATTTTGAAGTTTAATGGCTATCGAAGGTTTTATTTTGTTTAGGGGTGACGCTGGTCGCAGTATATGAATTCCGATATCATCGACCGCTGCATTTGAATTCGACAAAACCACCACGGCCTTATCACCGCCTTTGACAAAACCTGCAAAAGTGCGATACCCTCCTGTGCCCCCATTATGCCATACGATTTTCAGATCATCAAAAACCATAGTGTGCCACCCTAGCCCAACAATGGGTTCGGCACCTTCAATTCTTGAATTTTTGTGCGCCAATTGCATCGCAGGGTAAAGTGCGCTTTTTTCTTTGCCCATATTGGCCGCTAGATATTTTAGCATATCAACGGCCGTAGATCGTATCGCACCTGCACCAGCCAAAGTAGTTAAGTCCCAATTTTCAACTTCCTCGCCTCCGCTATGACCCAGGGCGAGGTTTTTTTTCATAGTTGGGCTAAGAGTGATACCGGTATGGTCAAGATGTAGCGCTTTTGTGATAACCGAGCTCAATAAGTCTTCATAGGTCATAGCGTTTTTAGTAGCCAAAATATGCCCCAATAAACCCATGGCATAATTCGAATACTCGTACTGCGAGCCAATATCACGGCTTAAATCATAAGTGTTTAGAAACTCATATAATAGTTTTTCGGAATAATCTGCAAAGGGGTTCGCTGCATTGGCGGGATTAAAGTTTGAGGGCATTCGGGGCAATGAGGAAGTATGGTTTGCCATATGAACCAGTTGTATAGTCGCTCCATTTCTTGTTGGAGCAGTAACGCCTTCAGGAAGGTATTTTTGTAGGTCATCGTCTAGATATACTTTCTTTTTTAAGACCATATCTGCCAATAGCAAACCCGTAAAGGTTTTTGAAATGGAGCCTATTTCAAAAACGGAGTGTTTATCAACGGCTTCTTTAGTTTTCAAGGATTTTACTCCATAGCTATAATAATGGATGCCAGTTGCATCTAAGATGCCGACGACAATACCGGTGTTGATACCATTGTCAATACGTGCTTTTATATTGTTTTGAACTTCTTCGGATGGTACGGTCTGTGATTGACAAACAGATAAGAACCCTAGAATAATCAATGGAATAATAAATTTCTTCAGCATGATTTTAAATATGAGTTAGTATTTTCAGGTAGTTTTTGAATGATGATTTGATGTTATTCCTCTAGCACCCGTATAAGTTCGTTAATTTTCTTTAGTCTAGGGCTGTATATCTTTTTTACGATCCAGCGACTATAAAAGTATGTGGCAATTACGGTAGCTAGGCCGATGAATGTCAGTATGATCAAAAATTTGAAATCAATAATACCATCTAAATAAGGGCCGGCTATGAATAAAAAATACCCTGTCATCGGTGGTAGAACATACCAGTATAATGCCGTATTTGTCACGTTTTTTAAAAGGCTTACATAGGTTTGGTTCTCTTTCAAATAATCTAGATAGTTTAAAGTGATCGATTTTGGTCTTTTTTTCTTTAGCGTTCTAAGTCGGATCATATACCAAATAGCCCAAATAACGATTAAAAAAGAAGCTAGCTTTGATAAGACAAAAGGCACCCAGTATATATAAAACAGAAATACAGGAACTATAGTGAGTGCCGCGATTTGTTCTATGAGGATGCCAAATTTAATCTGTCGATGAAAACGGTCTAGGCTAGACTGCATATCGAGTATCAATCTCGACTTCTCGAATTTTACCTGCTCTATTTTGGTAGAGGATTGCCAAATTTTTATCAATTCATCTTCCACCATGATACCTTGTTTATACAGTTCAACAATTTTTTTTTGATGCGTTTTATCTTTACAGCGACATTGTTCTCACTAAGACCTAGAATAGTTGAGATTTCTTTATAAGGCAGTTCTTCTAAGTACAAGGTAATAATAGCTTTATCTGCCTCATTCAATTTTTTAATACAATTTCGAAGCTTAGTTAGCTGTTCGCTTTGTTTAGTATTTTCTATTTCGGCCTGTACGCCGCCTATAGTAAGACTATGTAGTGGAGGAAATTTCTTTTCCTTTTTAATGCTGTTAGAACGAAAACGAAGACAGACATTCAGCGTGATTCGAAACATCCAAGTGGCGATAGAGGCCTTGTCTTTAAACGAGGGCATCGATTTCCAGATATGGATGAGCACTTCTTGAAAAAGGTCTTTGGTGTCGTCAGAATCTTTGGCATAGACCGAACAGATTCTGAATAGCTTCTGTTGGTTTTGTTCCAAAGCCGTTAAAAAAATAACCTCTAGTTCTTTGTTCATTCTTAGGGCCTCTACTAATTTAGTTACAGGAGCCTTAAAAATATGACAACAAATTCGGTAATTTTATTAGAAAAAGGTTTCTATTGTAAACTGAAAACCTGAGCATGGGTAGGCAGCGAAGGAATAGCGCCATAGCCCGTTGCTGTAATAGCTCCTGCCTTGTTCGCATTTGCTACCATTTTAGTCAATTGATCAAAATCTTCCAAAATTTGGTAAGGGCTATCCAAGGTAGCGATCTGTTGTAAAAGGCATCCGATGAATGCATCGCCGGCACCTGTGGTATCTACAGGTGTTACAGGAATACTCGGAATAGTTTGTTTCGTATGTTCAGTACTTACTAAAGTGCCTTCGCTCCCCAAAGTAACCGTAATCAGTTTGGTACCGATAGCATGCAGAAAATCACAACATTCATGAACATCGCTTTTACCCGATAATAATTGAGCCTCTTCCATGCTGAATTTACATAGATGTGCTTTTTCAATAAACGGAGTACATTTTTTTATAAAGGTTTTTTCTTCGCCTTGCCAAAGATCTCCCCTAAAATTAGGATCGAAACTTATAAAAGTATCGTGGGTAAGAGCATCAAAAAAGTAGCGATGATAGGCATCTTCCAAGTTGCCACCAAGTAAGGCTGTGGCAGCTCCTAAATGAAGAATGTTTCCTTTGAAATCTTTTTTAACCGACGAATCATATACGAGTTTTTTATCTGCCCCACGGCTGAATACAAAGTCACGCTCCCCATCTTCCGCTAATGAAACAAAGGCCAAAGTGGTGAATGTTTTGGATCGTTGGGCTAATGAAATATCTACTGCATTATCCGCCAAGACCTCTAATAAAAACGTACCAAAAGGGTCTTTGCCGACACAACCTATAAATTTACTGTTTCCGCCTAGTTTGGCAATAGCGCATGCTGCGTTTGCAGGAGCGCCTCCAGGTTTTTTGGTAAACTCATCAGCTTTGGAAAGGTCGTTTCCCTGCTTTTCAGCAACAAAGTCTATCAACAATTCGCCAATGCAATATATGGTCTTCATCTGTAGAACGGTTTGAGTGTCTAAAAGTAATCAGAATAACGTTTAGTGTTGTGCTGTTCAAGGATTTTATTCTACAATGAAAATGATAGTAAGAGTAGCTGCGGCCGGAAAAATCTAAAGAAGTCATTTTAATCGAATCTAGGATGAATTATGCCTTGCTTGTTTTCGGCTGTTGTTCTTTTATCTACTACAGCTCCATATTTACATTTTTCTTTTTCGTATTTCGTTGGCCCTTGCTCGAATGATATCCTATACCTAATTACGCACAAACTCTGGCCTATGAATATAGAACTGGCCAATTTTAGTCTTTTCTTCAACGGTAGAGGTTAAAATGTCCGACGAGGTTTTTTGGTCCGTCTACTTTATTGAAGATGATGATGTACCAATAGTCTCCTGAGGTCATATTGGTCTGGTTATATATTCCTGCCCAGTTTTCTTTTGGCCTTAGTTTGGTCAGTAGTTTGCCATAACAATTGTAGACATGAATATCGGTATTAGGGTACTGGTCGAGTTTCAGGTTCAAGGGCATCCACCCATCGTTTATACCATCACCGTCGGGGGTGAAGAAATTGGGTACTATAATGGGGAGGAACTCGATGAATATAATCTGCTCAGTCTCACAGCCCAGTACGTCTCTTACCGTTACGGTGTAGTCACCGCTTTGTGAGATAATGAATGTGTTATCACTGCCAAAGCTGTGGTCTTCAATACGATGCTTATAGGGCCTCGGCCCTGGCGAGCGTAGGCCTCGATAGTGTTTATGCGAGGCTCAGAGAGTTCTAGCGGTAGGTCTTTCGACGGTGGTAAAACTATTAATAGTAATATTAAAACTTCGTTCATTGGTACATATGGGAAGGGTCTGTGTTTCGGCATATATATAAATTGTTTGGTTCGATGTAATAAGGTCTACCGAATTTAAGGGAGTGCCAGTTCCTCCACTGGCCGTAAAATAGTTGCCGGATGAAAGTAAGGCAGGGTGTGCCCATCTATACATACGGTTATATTATCCTAACTCGTATCGATTGGAGGGATACAGGTTTCTCGATAGGCCACTTCTAAGTCTCCCAGAATATCATCGGGCAAGTCGGTCAGGGGTGTTTGAATAGAGCCGATGGAGTCACCATCGAGCTCAACAGAATCCAAAATACCGTCATTGTCTGAATCGAGATCTAACTAATCATGTATCCCATCCCCGTCTGTATCCACACTGTCACAAGAAATAACCGTATTTCCATTTATTATCGGATTGCCCGGAGTTGGAGTTACCGTCTGCCTCGTCCTATAGAGAGTTATACCAATATCTCCTCCAGATATATTGCGATTATTTCCTATCCATATCCTGACTGAAGCCGTAAAGGTAGAGGACGTTGGGGTAAAGGTAATCGTATTTGTGGGGTTGCTATCAGAAGCCCCCCGCCACCCGATGAGACATTTCGAATAATAGTTGGGTGCTTTTATCTGTGCAAACATGACTTGTCGATTCTGCCGGCCGGTGAGGGAGACATCTATAGCATAGGTAGCCGCAAAATTAGTCCAGGTTACCGCCACCGTATTGTCCCAATCGCCATCGCAACTACCACCCAGTCTTACACGGTCTGAAAATATCTAAAAAAATACGTTAGAATCACTATTGGAACGACATGGATTGGTAAATGGGGTCATGATGATGTCTGAGTATATAACCCTAGGCAAACACACTACGCCCTCATTGGCGTCAGAGATGCCGTCATCATCTTCGTCTCCTTCTACCAAAATCTCCGTAGTTTTTGCTTTGGTATCAAGGTGTGCATGGTCTCCTTTGTCGAGATTATCGCCAATGGGCGAAGGCTCCGGTGGTAAAAAGGGCAATTATAAACCAAAATCGTAATAGCCTGCCGGCTTTTTTCGAGACTCTGATTTTTTTGGTTCGATCATAACAGCAAATTTTTGATATTATACTTTGACTTCCAGAGATGTTCGTAAACCGTTCTAGTGGAATTTGCTCAATTGCTTATGTGTTTTAGGCAATAAAGGTGAGACCCTATTTTTTTAGTCCTCTAGCCCTTAGGGATACTTAAAATCTATTAACATATGAATGCAGCTTATCGGCTCTGCCATTGTATGGGCGATTCGTATTTGTGGTGAAAATACGCCCTGTCTTTAAATTGAAGTAGTTATTACTGGTCGTGTTTATGATGTAAATGTAGCATAGCCCTTTTTTATTTAAAAGGATAACCGTTCAATGCAGCCTATTATTTAGTTATGTAACATTACTCAAGGTGAAGAGTGCCGAAACCCCGATATAAGGAATTGGGAGCTATGACCTATCATCGATTATAAAAGTATTTCGACTCTGAAAGGAGAGACCCATTTGTCATGTAAAAATTAATGAGACACCCATGATCGCCCGTGGGTATTTGGCTCTGAGGTATATGCCAGGCCAGTGCCTTGCGCTATAGGTCATGGAGCATTTCGCTCCGTCATATATGTTTGCTGATTACGCCTTCGGGGCTTTTACCCACACTTCGATGAACCGCAATCTTTGCATGTAAGACAGCCTTCCTGATATATTAAATTGGCTGATTTGCAATTACTACATTTTTGCCCTTTTGCTTCGGTACCATCTTCGACGAATCTTTTTAAGGCACGGGCCACACCGTTTTTCCATGTATTTATCTGTTCGCTGTCGAGTTGTAGACTGTTGATTAGGTCCACTACTTTCTCAATAGGCATTCCATGGCGAAGCGTACTTGAAATCAGTTTGGCATAATTCCAATATTCAGGATTAAATTTATGTGACAGCCCTTCAATCGTTGTCTTATACCCTCTGGTGTTCTTGTATTGAAAATCGTAACGAGATGAACCATTCTCATCCTTACTTTTTATAATCACCCCTTTATTTACCCATCGGGGTATTAATATACCGTCTTCGTCATCGGCCAGACCGGTAAAAATTTCATAGGGCTTTTCATCGATAAGGCCCATAAAGGCGATCCATTTTTCCTTGTTGTTCTGAAATCGCACTACATCGGCTTCCAATATTTGTGGCCGTTTGGTCGGAAAGGCAATCAAGGTATCTTCGTCTTTCTTCTTTTTGTCGTCATTTGAAATCAGTACGCCCGTCCGAGAGCCGTCGCGATAAACGGTAACCCCTTTACATCCTGATTTCCAAGCTTCCAAATACAATTTACCCACTAGTTCTTCTGAAACATTGTTAGGAAGATTGATGGTGACACTAATCGAATGATCCACCCATTTTTGTACCGCACCTTGAAGCTGTACTTTGCTCAACCAATCTACATCACTAGAAGTCGCTTTAAAATAAGGTGATTTTTGTACAATGAGATTAATTTCTTCCTGGTCGTAATTTTTGTCGATGTCATATCCGCTGATTTTCATCCACTCTTTAAAGCGATGATGAAATACCAAATATTCTTCCCAAGAATCGCCTAGTTCGTCTACAAAATCTATTCGCGCATCCTTATCATTGGGGTTCACTTTTCTACGGCGTTTATAAACGGGTGAAAAAACGGGTTCTATGCCTGAAGTTGTCTGGGTCATTAAACTGGTGGTTCCTGTTGGGGCAATGGTCAAGAGGGCGATGTTTCTACGGCCATACTCCATCATTTCGTAGTACAGTTTTTCATCGGCTTCTTTTATACGAAGGATAAATGGGTTCTCTTTCTCCCGTGCAGCATCAAAGATTTCAAAAGCGCCCCGATCACGAGCGGTATGAACGGATCCCCGATACGCTTCTAAGGCCATTGTTTTATGCACTTGAATTGAAAATTCGTTCGCCTTTTTACTTCCATAACGCAGCCCCAGAGCGGCAAGCATATCACCCTCAGCAGTAATGCCGATACCCGTACGGCGACCTTCCCGTGCTTTTTTCTGAATATTTTCCCAAAGGGTGTATTCTACCAATTTAGTTTCATCCAATTCGGGGTCATCGGTGATTTTTTTAAGGATGACATCTATTTTTTCTAGTTCAAGGTCAATAATATCGTCCATGATACGCTGAGCGACGGCAATATGTTTTTTAAACAGGCTAAAATCGAATGCTGCCTTTTTCGTAAAAGGAGCATCGACATAGGAAAATAAGTTAATGGCCAACAGTCGACATGAATCATAGGGGCATAGCGGAATCTCACCACAGGGGTTTGTAGAAACTGTTTTGTAGCCCAAATCGGCATAACAATCGGGTACCGACTCTCGAATAATGGTGTCCCAGAACAAAATACCAGGCTCCGCGGATTTCCATGCATTGTGCACTATTTTGTTCCACAGTTTCGAAGCTTGAATTTCTTTCGAAAATTTAGGGTTTGTACTATTGATAGGAAATTTCTGTGTATAGGAGCTATTACTTTCGACGGCCTTCATAAAATCATCATCCATTCGTACCGAGACATTGGCACCCGTTACCTTCCCCTGTTCCATTTTGGCATCTATAAAATCTTCGGCATCAGGATGATTTATAGAAACCGAAAGCATCAACGCACCTCGACGACCATCTTGAGCAACTTCACGTGTAGAGTTAGAATATCGCTCCATAAAAGGAACAAGTCCGGTCGAGGTCAAGGCCGAATTCTTTACCGGTGACCCTTTTGGTCGTATATGCGAAAGGTCATGTCCGACACCGCCACGACGTTTCATCAGTTGTACCTGTTCCTGATCAATCTTTAGGATTCCGCCGTACGAATCTGAATCACCCTCATTACCGATAACAAAACAATTGGATAGCGATGCGATTTGAAACGGATTGCCGATGCCTGCCATAGGGCTTCCTTGTGGTACGATGTACTTGAAGTTTTTTATAAGGCCAAAAATAGTCTCTTCGCTTAACGGATTGGGGTATTTTGCTTCAATTCTCGCAATCTCGCCCGCAATTCTTCGATGCATATCATCAGGGGTGCGCTCATAGATGTTTCCGTCAGAATCCTTAAGGGCATATTTGTTTACCCATACCCGGGCTGCGAGATCATCATCTTTAAAATAAGCTAAAGAGGCTTCAAAAGCTTCGTTTTGTGTATATGTTTTTGTAGGAACGATGGCAGTTTTTGTTTGCATTTTAATTATTTTGTAAGTAGCGGGTATTTTGCTTATAGTTGTAAAATTAGCTAAAAATAAAACAACTATTTCATGATATAAATCATAAAGTGCACAAAAAAATCATGTATATATACTGATAATCAATTATTTAAAAATTTATCAACAGCCTAAAGTTAACAAAAAATAAATTTTTATACTAAATATTCTATTAAAAAATTTCTAAATGTCATTGCCCTTTTTCTATTCTTTATTGAAAGAGATTTTTAACCCTGTTTATTTTTGTCTGTATCATGTTAATTGCGATTTTTGCACAATGAGAAAGCTCGTAATCGGAGACATACATTCAGGCTTAAAAGCTTTGGAGCAGGTTTTGCAAAAGGCCGAAGTAAGGCCTACAGATCAATTGATTTTTTTAGGAGATTATGTCGACGGCTGGAGTCAGGCAGTAGAAACGGTCAACTTTTTACTTCAACTACAAACTACCCATAATTGCATATTCTTAAGGGGTAATCATGATGAACTTTGCTATGCTTGGCTTAGAGAGGGAAAGGATAATCTATTGTGGTTGCGACATGGCGGAAAAGCAACAATGCAATCCTATGAGGAAGTAGACACATCGACAAAAGCGGCACATATGCAGTTTTATCAAAATTTGACAAATTACCATTTAGATAAGCAAAATAGATTATTTCTTCATGCTGGCTTTACAAATTTAAAGGGTGTGGGTCAAGAATATTTTCCCGAGACCTTTTATTGGGATCGTACTTTATGGGAATTGGCTTTGGCATTGGATCCGCGAAAAAGTAAAAATGACGCACTTTACCCTAGGCGGTTGACAATTTATGCGGAAATATATATTGGTCATACTCCTGTAAGCCGAATAGGCAAGACGACACCGCAAAATGCGGCCAATGTATGGAACATTGATACCGGTGCAGCGTTCAAGGGTCCCTTATCAATTATCGATGTAGATTCAAAAAAACTCTGGCAGAGTGACCCTGTGTACACTTTTTATTCTGGTGAAAATGGCAGAAACTGAAAATTGGGTATTTTTTAGAGCGATTTAACTATATTATTGACGAACTTTGTGAAAAATAAGATGTAAAGTTATGGTGACCAAAAACATACGGTTAGAAGTAATGCAGGCCATTGAGGATAAGGTCGAAGGATATATGAATGATTTTTTGATTCCTATTGATGATATTTGGCAGCCTTCCGATTTTTTACCAGATCCTGAAAGTGATAGTTTTTTGAATGATATTGAAGTGCTTCGCGGTGAATCAAAAGAATTGGGCTATGATTTCTGGGTGACCATGGTCGCCGATACCATTACAGAGGAAGCCTTACCCACCTATGAATCTTGGCTTATGGATGTGGAGGGAGTCAACCAACATGATGGCAAAAAGAACGGCTGGTCAAAATGGGTCAGAGCTTGGACTGCAGAAGAAAATCGTCATGGCGATGTGCTGAACAAATACCTTTACCTTTCAGGAAGGGTCAATATGCGCGAAGTAGAGATTACTACACAACACTTGATCAGCGATGGTTTTGATATTGGCACTGATAGAGACCCTTATAAAAATTTCGTATATACTTCATTTCAGGAGTTAGCCACCAATATATCACATAAAAGAGTGGGGCAAATGGCTAAGAAAAAAGGCAATGCCCTATTGGCGAAGATGTGTACCATAATTGCCGGCGACGAAATGAGGCATCATTTGGCGTACAGAGAATTTGTAAAATCCATTTTTGGTGAAGACCCTTCTGGCATGATGTTGGCCTTTGCCGATATGATGAAAAAGAAAATAGTTATGCCAGCCCATTTCTTGCGTGAATCTGGAGGAACTATTGGTGCGGCATTCGAAAATTTTTCGAATTGCGCCCAGAGAATGGGAGTCTATACGGCCCATGATTATATAGATATCTTAAGAAAGTTAAATGCGCATTGGGAATTGGATGCAATCAGAGGTCTTTCTAGTGAGGCCGAAAAAGCGCGAGACTATCTTATGAAATTACCTGATAGGTTACATCGAATCTCGGAACGCATGAGATTTCCTGAGGATCAATACCGTTTTAAATGGGTAGAAGCTAACGGCAAGTTTTAAACCTTTAGTAGCGTTTTCATCACTCGATTGGAATCAATATTTTGAAAATGTGTACAAACAAAAAATCTGGTTCGCCTAGGAGGTGAACCAGATTTTTTTATTGACTACGCAAGCCACTATAATTTTCCATGTTTGTGCTTCTCCTGCCATCTGAACATTTCAGACCACTTACCTTCATAAGCCATTTTTGCCTGCATTGGCCATGAAGCCGGATCATGTATCCTATAGCGTTTACCGCCGCCGTTTAAGACCTCTTGGCATTTGGCAACGGTTGCATCAGAGAGGGCCTCCCAAGTCTTAATTCCGGCCTCTTTAAACATTCCTTCGATTTTTGGCCCTATACCTTCAACAATCTTGAGGTCGTCTTGCTTTATTTTCTTTCCAAAAATGGCATTAGCGGCAGCGGCATCGAATGCAATAGAAGTTGCCGTAACAGCTGCGGTAAATGAAGCAACAGGAGCTTTAGTAGATAATTTACCAATACATGCATCTAAATCGGCCTGTAGTTTGGCATTCTTGTTTTGTAATAGTCCTAATTCAGCAGAATTATCGATTGTAGTGCTACCACCTTTGCCTATCAAATACCCAAGGTATGCACAAATCGCACCTACAAGTAAAGGAATTACCCAGCACCAAATGTTCATATTTTCGAAATCCATATTCTTTAATTTTTGTAGTTAGTATTTAGTTCAATGTTATAACGGTTCTTCTATTTTTGGCCTTGCCTTCTTCAGTAGCGTTGCTCTCCAGTGGCTGTGCCTGTCCTTTGGATGTCGTGACGATTTTGTTGGCGACAATTCCGTTTTTTATTAAATAGCTTTTGGTGAAGTCGGCCCTGTTTTGCCCAAGTTGTAAATTGGTTTCGGCTGTTCCTGTATTATCAGTATGGCCAATAATAGTACATGTTGCCCCTTCAATTTTGTCCAAACATCTTGAAATTTCGGCGACCTTTTGCCGTTGTGCGGCACTGAGGTTGATCGAAGCCTCGGCGGTATTAAAATAAAGGACCAGCGGATTGGCCTTGTTTTTTTCATATAGTGCTTTGAGCTGGTCATCCGAATTTTCGGATTCACTCTCTAAACTATAGAACACAGGCCCTATGTAAATATCTTCCTTGGCGATTATTTCATCTCTTAATTCTCCATAGGCATTTATACGGGCCGATGAAATTCCATTTTTTGTAAAATGGCCCTTTACGGTCGTGGCTCGGGCTAATCCTAAATTCGGAAAAGCAGAGTTATTTACCTCATCACCTTTATAGTATCCTGTGATATTGATGACTTTATTGTCATTTTCATCCAAAAAAGTCCTTAAGCCTGTTACCCCATTGGTGACATTTTGGGAAAGCGGCATACGAATGGATGCGGACGAAATATTAAAATTAAAATTGTCATTTGCATGGTAGGTATAATCGCCACTGCCAAAGGCAAAGGGATAGGATGTAGCCTCTGGCGCTATCGGCACCGTCATTTCTTTCGCAGGCTCTTTTTTTACAGTACTGCCACATTCACTACAGTACATAACGTAAAAATAAGTTCCGGCTAGAATGGTAATAACAATCCCGAGCAGATTTGTTGTTGTCCTAGTCATGGTTAATAAGCGTTTAGTGTTGACAGACAATGTATTAAAAAAAACCTAAAGAAATGTTAAAAAATATGATTAAATCTTATTTGTCAAGTACTTATAGAACGGTTTCTCACTAGATTTTTTAGTATTGGACATTGCATTTTACCGATTACACAGTTTTACGCACCATTCATATAAATCTGTTTTGACGGGTCATACAATATGAAGTACTTCGTACTCTTCAAAGGAAAGCCTTATTTCTCCCGACAAAGATCCGGCATTGAAGTAGGGTTTTTTTTGATAAAAATTTAAAGTTAGTTTGGTTAGTTGGTTTTCAAACCCGTTACTCTTTCGAATTCGTTCAATATGTAGCGGGTTTGTTGTGTCTTGAAATTTGCTATTTTTCTAGTTTGCCAATTGTAGGAACGGGCAAATTAAAAGAGTGATAGCGTTTTTTTGAACTATAAATCAAACTTTATTCCTTGGGCCAAGGGCAATTCTGTTGTATAATTTATAGTATTAGTTTGTCTACGCATGTACACTTTCCATGCATCTGAACCCGATTCACGGCCACCACCAGTTTCTTTTTCACCACCAAAGGCTCCGCCGATTTCGGCTCCTGAGGTGCCAATATTTACGTTAGCAATACCACAGTCGCTTCCTAGTACAGACAAGAATCTTTCGGCTTCTCTAAGGTTATTGGTCATTATTGCAGAAGAAAGACCTTGTACTACCCCATTTTGTATTGCAATGGCATTTTCTACTTCTCCAGAATATTTTAATAGATATAACACTGGAGCAAAGGTTTCATGCTGTACAATTTCAAAGCCTGGCTCGGCTTCAGCTATAGCAGGTTGTACGTAGCAACCACTTTCATAACCTTCTCCTTTTAAGACCCCACCCTCAATAAGCAGTTTACCACCTTCTGTAACCACTTTTTCAAGTGCATTTTTATACATATCAACCGCATCGGTATCAATAAGAGGCCCGACGTGATTGTTTTCATCTAAGGGGTTTCCGATACGTAATTGTTTATAGGCGGCTAGGATAGCCTCTTTCACCTTGTCATAGATGGCATCATGAATAATCAGTCTTCGGGTAGAAGTACAGCGTTGACCTGCAGTTCCTACAGCTCCAAAAACTGCACCGATTACGGTCATTTTAATGTCGGCATCTGGGGTGACGATAATGGCGTTGTTCCCACCGAGTTCCAACAATGAATTTCCTAAACGGGCGGCAACGGCCTGGGCTACTATTTTTCCCATTCGAATAGACCCAGTGGCAGAAACCAAAGGAATGCGAACATCTTTGGTCATCATCTCTCCGACCCTATAATCACCATTGATAAGGCAAGAAATACCTTCGGGCAGATTATTAGCCTTAAAAACATATGCAGCAATATTTTGACAGGCGATACCGCACAAAGGTGCTTTTTCCGAAGGTTTCCAAATACATACATCGCCACAGATCCATGCCAAGGCGGTATTCCATGCCCAAACGGCTACAGGAAAGTTAAAGGCGGAAATAATACCTACAACGCCTAAAGGATGGTACTGCTCGTACATTCTGTGCCCAGGTCTTTCGGAATGCATGGTCAAGCCGTGAAGTTGTCTTGAAAGTCCGACAGCAAAATCACAAATGTCTATCATCTCCTGAACCTCGCCCAGACCTTCTTGGTAACTTTTACCCATTTCATAGGAAACCAATTTTCCGAGAGGTTCTTTTAATTCACGCAATCTATCTCCAAACTGACGAACGATTTCACCACGTTGTGGGGCAGGCTTTGTTCGCCATGACTTAAATGCTTCTGTGGCGCTCACCAGTACCTTCTCATAATCGGATTCGGAAGTGGTCTTTACTTTTGCGATCAATGCACCATCTACGGGCGAATATGATTCAATGGTCTCTCCTGAAGAAAAGTTGATGGATCCTGTTGAGGTGCCGTTATTTATAGCTGTTATTCCTAATGCTTTTAGCGCATCGTGAAGGCCGAATTCGGTGGCTATTTTAGTCATTTTATAACTTTTTATGCGTGAATTGTTAAATTTTTATAAAGATACTTTTTCTATTTCAGAAAGGGAAAAGGGAGGGGAACAAAAAGACCTTTCAGAAAAGGACCTTTACATAATGCTTTCTGCCAGAATAAGGAATATGGCGAACAAAGCGGGTAGCGCTTGTACAAAGAATATTTTACGTTCAGCGGTAAGTGCCCCATAAATACCTGCAACCGAGACACATCCTAAAAAGAAGAGGGATATATTGGCTCTCCAGAGAGGGTCTTCAATAAAGAAAGTCCAGATAAGCCCTGCGGCCAAGAATCCGTTATACAATCCTTGATTTGCGGCCAGGGGTTTTGTAGGCTCGAACAGCTCTGGAGGAAACTTTCTAAAGATTTCCCTTCCTTTTGTTGTCCATGCGAACATTTCGAACCATAGAAAATAAAGGTGTATAAGTGCAACTAACCCGATTACTATTTTTAGTAGTATTACCATGACCTAATCTTTTGCTATAAAACGTTTGTCTACTTCCATTACAGTTCCACAATTATCACAAGTACGTAGTTCTTCCGATTCATAAAAGTGTTTAAAATGCCCTAGAAAATCTTTCTCGATGTCCTTCAAGGTGAAATATGTCTCATAGAGTTTATGGTTGCAGTTGTCACAGAACCAGAGTAGCCCATCGTCAACGTTCATATCCCGTTTCCGTTCAATGACCAATCCTATACTCCCCTCATGGCGTACAGGCGAATGCGGTATTTTGGCAGGGTTTAGGTACATATCTCCAGGGCCTAATTTCAAGGTCTTTTTTTGGCGATCTACTTGTATATGTATTTCGATATTACCCTCTAATTGATAAAAAAGCTCTTCGGTCTCATTAAAGTGATAATCCTTACGAGCATTGGGGCCGGCAACTATCATTACAATGTAATCGCCTGCATCTTTGTATAGGTTTTTATTTCCGACTGGGGGTTTTAGGGTATCACGATTTTCTTGAATCCACTTGTGCAGGTTGAAAGGAGCTTGTATCGACATGGTTTCTGTTGATAGCTGACGGTTGTCGGTACTATATACTATCGATTACAACAACCATTAACTGATTACATCAAATTTAAGAAAAGAAATCGGCTTTGTATACTTGTGATGTATGGCGTTTAGAAAATTCAGATATCTATGTGCATTACGAATGGTTTAGAACTATCTGTAGAAGAGTTGAGTGAAATATAAATTGCCCTTATTGTCTTTTTTTACACTGACCGCAGTATGTGTAAATTCGCCTTCTATCGTCTTTCTATGGCTCGAACTTTTTAGCCAACTTTGAAAGACCGAGCTCGCATCGGCATAATCCTTGGCGATGTTCTCGGCTACAAACTCTGCATCCACTTTAGTTGTAATATCCGAGGCCCTATTACTAAAATTGTCATGGTTAAGATCGCCTCTGGAAATCATATAATCTGTATGCTTACCAGCATATTCGTAGGCGACAGAACTAAATTCCAAAACGGAGTTGCCTATTTCGATTCGATGTGCATTAACAACCTTCAATAATTCTTGTTCTATTGCAATGACGCTCTCTGCTTCAATGGTCCCGGTAGTATTCGAGGCCTCTTTACTGCACGAACTTGCCATACATACAACGATGGTATATAATACATAATATAGTCTTGTTTTCATACAATGCTCTAAATTGTAAGTAGGTGTGTTTAAGACAAGTAGGTAGGTGAAGAGTTGGGATCTTGTACTTTACAGTCAACCATGGGGGATGGCCAATTGGACTGTAATGATACAGCATTTAATCTAAAACCTCTTTTGAAAAAGGGGTTTTTTCGATGAACGACTAATTTTCACGAATAATAGCAGTTCAAAACCAATTGGCATAAATGTGTTTAGGGCCTTGATTTTTATCTAAAAGTTCTACAAGGGCCCTGTCTCAGGGATAGTCGGTTTCAAGAAATTTTTATGGCCCGAGATAGAGTTGTTTTAAAAGTTTAAGAGATTATTTTTGCCCTAATCTAGGTCGTTCAAATGTATCCCTGCTTCGATTTGGCCCAGGAGGTTTTTTTAAGTTTTATCCCTTTATGGATCATTCCTGTAACCACAAGCAGATAAATAATTCGAGACAGTCAAAAACAATAAGGCAATTTGGTTTTCTAGGATCTATTTTATAATTAAATTAGATCGAACTCAGGGGATTACTTTTGTAATTGAACCAGGTCATTAAAATGAAATTTATATGCGAATCAAGTCTACCTCATATTTCTTCCTTTTTGTATTGTTTTTGGTCGGATGTACTTCTGAAAAGAACAAAATTTCTGGGCAATTCGATAATCTTAGCGCATATCAAGAATACATTTCAGAGGTAAGTCATGGTATTATTTCGACCAAATCGGATGTTCGCGTAGTCTTGAACCAAGCCGTCGCGTCTTGGGTTAAAGGTGATGAATTGGATAAAAATTTGCTCAGTGTGTCGCCCATGGTAAAGGGTAAAGTCGTGGCCTTGGATGACCGAACTATTGCCTTTCTGCCTGAAAACGGTTTTAAACCAGATACGGAGTACCGATTTACTTTGAATTTAAAGAAACTGATTTTAGACATAGCTGATGAAAAGAAAACCATGGTCTTTGGAATAAAGACCTTGAAACAACAGTTCAATGTATATACCAGCCCCATACAGTCATATTCAAAAGATCGGCAATTTATCGAAGGACAATTGCGAAGTGCCGATCAGCTTTCTTTGGAAATAGTAAAGCAGTTGGTTCGGGCAAAACAGAATGGAGAGGATATTCCTATAAAATTCGATGAGACCACTGAACAGAGCACCCAATTTCAGTTCAAGATCGATAGTATACAACGGTATGAAAACGATACCGAATTGAAAATTTCCTGGGACGGTACTGATTTTGATATTGAAAGTTCGGGCAGAAACGAAATCAGAATTCCGGGAAAGAATAATTTCACAGTGCTCGATGCCACCGTTGAAGCGGGAGAGCGGCAATTGGTTTTGGTCAATTTTTCAGACCCCATAAAAAAAGGACAGAATTTTAAGGGTTTAGTTGTGCTCGAGGGTGATGCAGACCCTAAATATTCAGTAGCAGGCAATACCTTGAAAGTCTACCCGTCTCAAGAAATTAAGGGAAGTTCTAAACTTGAAGTTTTCGAGGGTATCGAAAGTGTCGATGGGTATAAATTAAAAAGCAAGTTTGTGGAGCGTATCGCTTTTGAGCAGATAAAGCCTCAAGTACGCCTGCTTTCCAACGGAACAATCTTGCCCTCTTCGAACAATCTAAAAATCAATTTTGAGGCGGTAAATTTGAAAGCGGTTGATGTTTCTGTATTAAAAATTTATCAGGACAACATTCTTCAATTTTTACAGGGCAACAATTTAAGCGGAAATTATAATCTGCGGACTGTGGCAAGGCCTATCGCTACAAAAAAAATCATTTTACAGAATGACCTCGCCAACAGCAACGGGAAATGGTCTGCCCATGCCTTGGATCTGAAATCCTTGATTTCCCCAGAGGTAGGTGCAATCTATAGGGTAGAGTTTAATTATAGACCTTCATACAGCCTGTATACCTGTGAGTCTAACAACTTTATCGCTACAGAACAAGACGACGAAAATTTTGACGAAGAACAAGAGAACAGTTCGTGGGACGGTGCGGAGGACTATTATGGGGATTATTATTACGATTATGAATGGAATGAACGTGAAAATCCGTGCCATACGTCTTATTACCACGATAAAAAGATAGGTATCAATGTATTGGCCTCAGATATTGGTGTAACTATAAAAAAAGGGTTGAACAAAAGTTATTTTGTCGCTGTAAATGATATTCTCAATACCAATCCTATAGCTGGGGCCAAAGTCACGTTTTACAATTTTCAGCAACAGCCTATTGGAAATTTGGTTACCGATGCTGATGGGACCACGATTTTCGATTCGGAAAAACTCGCTTATTTTGCTATTGTAGAAAACAAGGGACAAAAAACCTATATAAAGCTAAATGATGGTAATGCGCTGTCCGTTAGCAAATTCAAGGTTTCTGGTGTTGAACTTCAAAAAGGCATTAAGGGTTTCATCTTTGGGGAACGAGGTGTTTGGCGACCGGGAGACAAAATTTTCCTCTCCTTTATGTTGGACGATAATGCTAATAAACTGCCAGAAAACCATCCAGTGAAGCTTGAACTTTTAGACCCTTACAACAAGGTCGTTTTTAGGGAGGTCAAAACAGAAGGGCTCAATAATTTTTATCATTTCGAGGTAAAAACCGATGAAAATGCGCCTACAGGAAACTGGTTAGCGAAAGTATCGGTCGGGGGAGCCAGTTTTACAAAGACGATTAAAATAGAGACCATAAAACCGAACCGTTTAAAGGTCAAGACCGAATTTGAAAAAGAAATGCTCTCTGCAGACAAACCTATGCATGGAGTTATAGCGGTCAAATGGTTGCACGGGGCAATTGCCAAGAACCTGAAGGCAGATATTACCGCCAAATTTAATCCGCAGACGACTACCTTCAAAACCTTTCCCGGATATATTTTTGACGATCCGACCCGAAGTTTTTCTACTATGGATTTACCGGTATTTGATGGTAAAATCGATAATGAAGGCAAGGCCAATTTCAGTATTGACCCACAATTGGACGGTAAATCGGCCGGTATGTTGAATGCAGTTTTTATTACAAAAGTATATGAGAACGGTGGTGATTTCAGTACAGATGTCTTTTCTAGGCCGTATTCGCCGTATACCTCCTATATTGGTTTAAACGTTCCCAAAGGTGACAAGACAAGAGGTATGCTCTTGACAGATACCCCGCATACCTTCGAGGTGGCCTCCGTTGATGAAAAAGGAAACCCACAAGCAGCTAAAGATTTAAAAGTGACGATCCATAAAGTATCGTGGAGATGGTGGTGGGATACCGCAGCGGATAACGTCGGCAATTTTAGTAGTAGTAACTATCATGAAAAGGTTTTTGAAAAGACGATTAGTACAAATTCAAATGGAAAAGGAAGTTTTAATTTTGAACTAAAATACCCCGAATGGGGCAGATATCTGGTACGGGTGGTCGATGAAAACGGCGGGCATGCCACGGGTAAGATCATGTATATCGATTGGCCAGGTTGGGCGGGCAAGTCTAGAAAGAACGATCCTTCCGCGGCGACCATGCTGGTGTTTTCTACAGACAAGGAAAAATACAATGTAAATGAGACGGCAACGGTAAGCTTTCCGAGTTCAGAAGATGGCAGGGCTTTGGTCACCATAGAAAATGGTAACGAGGTATTGGAATCCTTATGGGTAGAAACGGCAAAGGGTGAAACCAAGTTTCAACTGCCGATAAAGGAGCTGTATACACCCAATGTCTTTATTCATATTTCACTCTTACAGCCACATGCCACTACTTTAAACGATAATCCGATTCGATTGTACGGAGTAGTACCCATTTCGGTAGAAGATCCGAAGACCATATTAAGCCCTGAAATTTCAATGCCCGAGGTATTACGGCCAGAGGAGACGATTACCCTTAAGGTCGGCGAAAAAAATAAGATGGCAATGACCTATAGTATAGCCATAGTCGATGAAGGTTTGCTAGACCTTACGCGTTTCAAGACCCCTGACCCCTGGGCTACTTTTTATGCCAATGAAGCTTTGGGTGTAAAAACATGGGATGTTTATGATGATGTGATCGGGGCCTTTGGTGGTCGAATCGACCAAGTTTTTGCAATCGGGGGTGATGGCACCTTGGCGGGTGCCAAGAGCAAAAAAGCGAACCGATTTGAGGCTGTGGTAATACATCTAGGCCCCTTTAAATTAAAAAAGGGAGAGACAAGATCTCATCAGGTCAAGATTCCAAAATATATAGGTTCCGTACGAACAATGATTGTTGCAGGAAATTCTGATAACGAAGCTTATGGCATGGTAGAAAAGACTACCCCGGTTCGTAAACCTCTAATGGTGTTGGCATCTTTGCCACGAAAAGTTACGCCAGGAGAGAAAGTGACGTTGCCCGTGACCGTTTTCGCCATGGATAAAAAGATTAAAAATGTAACTGTAAGGCTAAAAAAGGACGAGGCTTTTAAGATTGCTGGGGAAGCCACTAAAATAGTATCTTTTGATCAGCCTGATGAAAAAATGGTCTATTTTGATTTGAATGTGGCCGATATCAGCGGCATTGGAAAAGTAATCGTCGAGGTTTCCGGTAATGGGGAAACAGCCTCCTACGAAGTAGAGATTGATATTGTGAATCCGAACCCCTTGACTGCTGAAGTACAGGATATGGTACTAGATGCCATGGGCGAACAGACCATTAATTTGGAAACTTTTGGTATCGCCGGAAGTAATTCTGTCGAAGTGGAATTTTCCACCTTGCCCCAGATGAATTTTAACGGGCGCTTGCAGTATTTGATCAGATATCCGCACGGTTGTGTAGAACAGACGACTTCAGCTGCTTTTCCACAATTGTTCTTGACCGATATCTTTGATTTGGACGGAAACCGAAAAAAACAGATCCAGCAAAATGTAGAAAGCGCTATAAAACGTTTGGGGGGCTATCAGTTCCCCAACGGTGGATTCGCGTATTGGCCCGGACAGGCGCAGGCCAATGACTGGGGTACAAGTTTTGCGGGGCACTTTTTATTAGAAGCCAAAAAGAAGGGGTATGTACTACCGATCGGCTTTACATCAGGCTGGGTAAACTATCAACGTCAAGTCGCCAAACAGTGGCGTACGGGCGCAGGCCGTTCCGATTTGGCGCAGGCCTATCGTTTGTATACCTTGGCACTTTCAGGCAATGCCGATGTGGCGAGCATGAACCGATTGCGCGAAATGGGCAAGCTCTCCAACGAGGCCAAATTCAGGTTGGCCGCTACCTATGCATTGATCGGGCAGGGGAATGTCGCCAATACGCTATTGGGTGACGCAAGCCTCGATTTTAAGAACTACAAATACAACTATACCACCTATGGATCCAGTAGTCGTAATCGAGCGATGGCCTTGGAGACCTTGGTATTGTTAAAAGACAAGACCAAAGCCCAGCAAATGGCAAAAATCTTGGCAAAAAGAATGAGCGAAAATCGTTGGATGAGCACACAGGCGACCTCGTATAGTTTGTTAGCCATGGCCAAATTTGCAGTAATGGTAGGGGGCAAGGGAATCAAAGCCACCATCACGGTTAACGGAAAATCAGAAAACCTAAGTACCCCAAAAACCTTGGCAACACGTACATTGAATATCAAGAAAGGAAACAATAGCATTCAGTTAAAAAACCTGGAGGGCAACACCTTGTACGTGAGTATTGTAAATAGTGGAATTTTGCCCGTAGGCCAAGAGAAAGTGGTGCAGCGCAATCTTAAGGCACATATGGTATTCAAGAGTAGGAACGGCTCTCGATTAGATGTTTCCCAAATGGTACAAGGCACCGATTTTGTTGCTGAGGTCACTATTACCAACACCACCGCCAATAGCGTTGAGGATTTGGCCCTTGTTGAAATTTTTCCAAGTGGGTGGGAAATCGTAAATACGCGCTTTACCGACTTCGGTGAATTTGTAGACAATCAAGTGACCCATACCGATTTGCGTGATGATCGGGCCAATTTTTACTTCGATATGAAAAAGAACGAGACCAAAACCTTTCGGGTACTATTGAACGCTTCGTATTTGGGTCGCTATTACCTGCCCGGTATCCAGGTTGAAGCTATGTATAATAATGAATATGCAGCACGTACAAAAGGACAATGGGTAGAAGTGGTGCAATAACAGCGTCACATGACCTTTGTTCATATGGGGTTATTTTGGATGATGTTCGATCTTGAATAAAATCGGTTCAATGAGCCGCTTCGAGACTTTCTTTTTCTTTCAATACCCTGTTAAACACAAATGCCCCGATTTCTTTTATAGGTTCATAGAGTACCGATTGCTGTACCGTTTCATTTTTCAGCAAACCGACAGAAGAATTCGCTCGATCGATAAATACCAGTAGGGCACCAAGGATTACAGCTACCTTTAAGACGCCGAAAATTCCCCCAGCAATTTTATTGATCAAGCCCAATAGGGCAAAGTCGGCAATCTTGGTCAAGAACTTTCCGGCCATATGAACCACAAGAACAATGGCGATAAAGGTGACGATGAAAGCAGCGATGTTGATGTAGCGTTCATCCCATTCCATATTTTGAGCGAGGTAATCCCCAGCATAATACGAAAAATGAATGGATCCGTAGATGCCTGCGATCAAAGCGATGATCGACGCGATTTCTATGAAAAGTCCATTTTTAAGACCTTTCCAAAGTCCCCAGAGGAGGAACAAGCCTAAAATAATATCCAAGAAACTCATGATAAAGTGTTTTCGTAAAAGTAACATTTTGATTTATACATTTGCCTTTGTCCCCAACACTTAGTAATAGTGATGGTTCTCTTGAGGGAGTTCATTACCTTTGTACATCTAAAACGTCGCATAAAAACCTATGTCTCGAGATGTACAATTAAAAGAACATTGGCAAGAATTGGTCGAAAAACTCTCTGCTCAATTTGCCGATGGGGATCCCTTAAATCTAGATGCGATTATTTATTTGGTCGGCGTTCAGGAGCTGGGTCAATACCATAGAAAATACAAGAAAAGCGAAAAGTTGAATTTAATGCATATTGCCATCTGCCGTTTATTGGAACCCTATGGCTATTATGAATTCGATTTTTATGATGAGGAGGGTTGGCCGCATTACACTGTTAAGGAGGAATTGCCGTCATTAAAGGCAGGGGAGCAATCGGTCTTGATGAAGGAAGCAGTTGTAGGTTATTTTTTAGAGAAGGACTATTTAAACTAAACCCGTTCTTATGCAAACAAAAACGCCTTACTACGCTGTTATCTTTACGTCGACACGTACAGAAGAAGACAATGGCTACGCCGAAATGGCACAGCAAATGGAAGATTTGGCTAATAAGCAAGCTGGTTTTTTGGGCATGGAAAGTGCAAAAGAGAAAGTGGGCATTACCATAAGTTATTGGGATAGTCTGGAGGCAATTGCGAACTGGAAAGGGAATATCGATCATTTGGTAGCACAGCGCAAAGGAAAAAAGGATTGGTATTCATGGTATAAGGTCCGTATTTGTTTGGTGGAACGAGAATATGATTTCCATTCATAAAAAAAAGCTACACATACCAAAAAGGCAGTTTCGCTTCTTGAGAAGGGGTAGGAAAATATTTTTCAAAAAACGGATGCTTCTTGTCATTCCGTTGATTGCTTATTATTTCTGTCTTCCGACAGTTCTTTTCAAAGCCCCGACGGCAACTGTAATCGAAAGCGATCAAGGCACTTTGCTCGGTGCAATGATTGCCGATGACGGTCAATGGCGGTTTCCGGTCGTAGATAGCATACCCAATAAGTTCAAGACTTGTATACTGCAATTTGAGGATGCCTATTTTTATACCCATCCGGGATTTAATCCGGTTGCTATGGCCAAGGCTATTGCGGCCAATATTGCTACGGGGGAAACCGTTCGTGGCGGGAGTACCATCACCCAGCAACTTATTCGACTTTCTAGAAATGGTAAAAAGCGAACGTATTTTGAAAAGGGCATTGAGTTAATTCTCGCTACGCGATTAGAACTCCGCTATTCTAAGGAAGAAATATTAAAACTATATGCCAGTCATGCCCCTTATGGAGGTAATGTTGTGGGCTTGGATGTGGCCGCTTGGCGCTATTTCAGTCTACGGGCACACCAGCTTTCTTGGGCCGAATCGGCAATGCTTGCCGTACTGCCCAATGCGCCAAGTCTGATCTATCCCGGAAAAAATCAAGAAAAACTCTTGACAAAGCGAAATCGTTTGCTAAAAAAATTAAGGGGTAAGGAGATTATCGATAGCACGACCTACACCTTGGCCCTGCTCGAGGAATTACCTCTGAAACCGTATTCGCTTCCTAAGATTGCACCGCATCTGGTGCAGTATTTGGCCAAAAAGCATAAGGGAGAACGCATGGTCACCACCTTGGATGAAAATCTCCAACGCAATGTGAATTCAATTGTTGACAGGCATTATCAAAATCTAAGGCAGGACCAAGTGCATAATGCCGCTGTGTTGGTTTTGGACGTTGAGACACGCCAGGTGCTGTCCTATGTCGGCAATACCCGGACCATGAAGGAACATCAGAAAGATGTAGATATGGTACAGGCCAACCGTAGTACCGGTAGTGTTATAAAACCCCTGTTATATGCGGCTATGCTCGATGCGGGTGAATTGTTGCCCAAGATGCTCATTCCTGATGTTCCGACTCGAATTGCGGGCTATACCCCCGAAAATTTCAATGCCGATTACAGCGGAGCGGTTGAAGCCCGGAAAGCCTTGGCACGATCGCTCAATATTCCTGCGGTACGTTTGTTACAATCCTATGGCCTGGGGAAATTTAGAGATCAGCTCGATTTTTTCGAACTGCGGGGCATTGACAAAGCAGCCGATCATTATGGCCTGACCTTGATTTTGGGCGGTGCGGAGACCAATCTCTGGGATCTGTGCAAGACCTACGCCAATCTGGCTTCGACCATCAATCATTTTAACGCCACTTCAAGTGAATATTTTGATCATGAATTCGTGAATCCAATATTGGAAAAAGACCAAGAAGTCAGTTTTGGTAAAAAATCTATCCAAAAAACTATTTTTGATGCTGCTAGTATCTACCTGACTTTTGATGCCATGAAGGAGGTAAACCGCCCAGAGGGCAGCGAATCATGGAAATTTTTCGATGGCAGCAAGGAGATTGCATGGAAAACAGGGACCAGTTTTGGCAATAAGGATGCCTGGGCCATTGGCCTGACAAAAGACTATGTGGTTGGTGTTTGGGTGGGCAATGCCGATGGTGAAGGGCGGCCCAGTGTTACCGGAATCTTAAGTGCCGCCCCTATTTTGTTCGATGTTTTTGATGTGCTTCCTACCAGTAAATGGTTTAATCGACCTTTGGATGAATTTGTTGATGTTGTGACCTGTGCGGAAAGCGGATATCTGGCGACCGAAATCTGTCCGTCTAAAATTACATCCATTCCAAAAAAACAGAATTATATAAAAGCTTGTGATTACCATCAAATAGTTCATTTGGATGCAAAAAAACAATTTCAGGTAAATTCCTCTTGTACCGACCTGTCTCAAATGGTTTCGCAGTCTTGGTTCGTATTGCCGCCTTTGATAGAATTCTACTATAAACGAACTCATCCCACCTATAGAACCTTGCCCGTTTTTCGCCGAGATTGCCAAAGTACTGCCGCTTCGCCCATGGCGTTTATATACCCAAAAAATGGAAGCTGCATTAGCTTGATAAAAGGCTTTGGAGGCAAGAAAAATGAACTCGTTCTGCAAGTGGCCCATAGTAAACCAGGAACGAAGGTGTATTGGTATTTAGACGAAACATTTGTACAACAGACGAAAGACTTTCATGAGATCGGACTTCTTCCTGCTTCGGGGAGACATAAAATCACGGTGATCGATGCCCTAGGTAATGAGGTAAACATTTCGATAACAATAGAGTAGGGAGCGAGACTTTGTAATCGAAAGTTTAAACCTTATATTTAACGTTGAGTCAATACACAAAACTATGTCAAAACAGTATATTATATCATTAGATCAAGGCACAACAAGTTCTAGGGCACTTCTAGTCGATCAGGAAGGGAAAATCCAAGGAATGGTGCAAAAAGAGTTCAAGCAGATTTTTCCAAAGTCGGGTTGGGTAGAACACGACCCCAAGGAGATTTTGGAGTCACAATTTGAGGTGCTTCGTGAATTGATAAAAAAGGAAAATGTAACCGTATCCGATATCAAGGCTATTGGTATTACCAATCAAAGGGAAACTACGGTAGTCTGGGATAAAAATACGGGAGAACCGGTGTACAATGCCATTGTTTGGCAAGATAAACGCACCGCCGATATCTGTGAACATTTGAAAAAAAGCGGACTTACTGAGCATGTTCGCAAGACAACAGGCCTAGTTATCGACTCCTATTTTTCAGGAACCAAGGTCAAATGGATTTTGGATACTGTTGAGGGTGCCAAAAAGAAGGCTGAAAATGGAGATTTATTGATGGGTACCATAGATACATGGCTGGTATGGAATATGACCAATCGAAAAAATCATATCACCGACTATACCAATGCCTCACGAACCATGATCTATGATATCGTTGATCTAAAGTGGGACGACACGATGTTAAAGGCCTTGGGGATTCCTAAAAGTATGTTGCCAGAGGTAAAGCCATCGGCATACCATTTTGGGGATTATGAAATCGATGGGGTCTCTATTCCTATTACGGGAATAGCCGGTGATCAGCAGGCCGCACTTTTCGGACAGGGATGTTTTAAAGAGGGGACAGCAAAAAACACCTATGGCACAGGTTGTTTTATGTTGATGAACACCGGAGAAAAACCCCAATTTTCAAAAAACGGATTATTAACCACTATTGCATACGGCTTGAATGGCAAGGTAAATTATGCCTTTGAAGGAAGTATTTTTATTGCCGGGGCTGCTATACAATGGCTCCGTGATGGTTTGGAACTAATCGAGGACGCGAAAGAGACTGAGGCGTTGGCCGAATCAGTCGAAGCCGAAAGTTCGGTAGTTGTGGTACCGGCCTTTGCAGGTCTGGGTGCTCCCTATTGGGATATGTATGCACGTGGCGCCATTTTTGGCCTTACTCGCGATACAGGAAAGGCACATTTGGCCAAGGCCACTTTAGAGTCTTTGGCTTATCAGACCAAAGATATTCTAAAAGCTATGGAAGATGATTCAGGCATTCAATTAGAAAATTTGCGTGTTGATGGTGGCGCTTGTGCCAATAATTATTTGATGCAATTTCAAGCTGATATTCTCGATACCGAAGTGCACCGCCCTGAGGTTATCGAATCTACGGCTATGGGGGCGGCATTTTTAGCCGGAATCCAAATTGGCATGTGGACCCAAGCTGATATTGATCAAAACCGACCCATGAATCGTATATTCAAACCTACTTTTGATCGAGTGAAACGCAAGCGTTTATACAAAAAGTGGCAAAAGGCCATTGAACGAACAAAAGATTGGGAAGAACATTAAAGGGCAATAAACACCTTGGCGAAGAGCATTTATAACCTTAGAGCAAACGGTTTAAAAAATTGCTAAGCCATGAGATAGTAACTTGCAATGACCATAAAAACTAAAATGGAAAACATAAGATTCTCAAATCTAGATAGAACAAAAACTGTTGCAAAACTCACCAAAGAGGCATATGATTTGGTGGTGATCGGCGGTGGTATAACAGGAGGGGGTATCGCCTTGGACGCTGCATCGCGTGGACTAAAAGTAGCATTGGTAGAAAAGGGTGATTTTGCCTCGGGCACTAGTAGCAAATCGACCAAATTGATCCATGGCGGGCTACGGTATTTGAAGCAGTTCGATTTTTGGCTCGTAAAAGAAGTAGGTTCGGAACGCGCAATCGTGCATAAGCTTGCACCACATTTGGTGCTGCCCGAGAAAATGTTGCTACCCCTGATCGAGAATGGATCCTATGGTAAATGGTTGACCTCGGTAGGCCTGAAAGTCTATGATATTCTCGCCCAAGTAACCGGTGAGGACAAACGAAAGATGTTAGAGAAAAAGGAAGCGTTGAAACTAGAACCCTTGCTTCCTAAAAAAATACTGAAGGGAGCGGGGTATTATGCCGAGTACCGCACCGATGATGCTCGTTTAACCATTGAGAATATCAAGACCAGTTTGCAATATGGTGCCGAAGCATTGAATTATGTTGAGGTGAAAGGTTTTGTATATGCTAATGAACATGTAGCTGGTGTTAAGGTCAAGGATGTGATTTCTGAAAAAGAATTTGAAATAAAAGCCAAATACATAATCAATGCCGCAGGCCCATGGGTCGATGACCTTCGAAGTGTAAATAACTCTAAAAGAGGAAAACAATTGCACTTGACCAAGGGCGTACATTTGGTTTTTCCACGCGAAAAACTGCCCGTTCGGCAATCGGTGTATTTTGATATTCCTGATGGGCGAATGATGTTTGCAATTCCCCGAGGTAAGGTAACCTATGTAGGTACTACCGATACTAATTTTAATAAAGACAAAAACGATGTGCGTGTAGATTTGGCCGATGCCATATACTTATTGTCTGCCGTAAATAATATGTTTCCGAAAATCAATTTAGAAATGGAGGATATCATTTCTTCATGGGCTGGCTTACGACCCTTGATTCATGAGGAAGGTAAATCGGCCTCGGAGCTTTCGCGGAAAGATGAAATTTTTACGTCTGATACGGGTCTTGTCAGTATTGCCGGAGGAAAACTTACCGGCTATAGAAAAATGGCCGAGCGGGTGGTAAACCGTATTGCCAAAAAAATGGAAGAAGATCATGACACAACCTTAAAGGAATGCAATACCGAAAGGATTCTCCTCTGCGGCAATGTAGATTTTAAAAAATCAAAGCAGGTTAAAAAATATATTGTTGCTGTTTATGACCGTATCAAAGCGGAAGGATTTGCTGAGTATGATGCTTGGTTTTTGGTCACTAATTATGGCAAACAGACAGAAACTATTTTAGATACCTATACCAGTTTAAAGGATGGGGACAAATACGTTCGCATGGCGAAGGCCGAACTTCATTTTGGTATTGATTATGAACGGGTGCAAAGCCCAGACGATTTCTTTGTCCGAAGAACGGGAAGGTTATATTTTGATATCGATAGCGTTCGTACCTTGATGGAGCCGATTTTAGACGAGTTCAAAGTGATTTTTAAGGTCGATACTGCCAAAATTGATGTCTGGAGGGCAGAATTGCTCGCACAGATCGAGGAACATTCTAATTTTTCATTGGATCGGGTTTGAATCGCAGGTCGATAGCCATAAATTGGTTTGAATTCACTCTCGAGTACTTGTGACTGCCTCATTCTGATAGCTATCAACCTGAGCTCCTTAATTCTCACCAGTGGGTTTAATACCCTCTCGATAGCTATCGGGACTGTATCGAAATGTTAAACTTGGTTTCCTTTTAACCTGAATTCGACCTAAGATTTAATCCAACCTATCAGTCAACCCCTTAAAAACATTTTTTGCATTGCCATTTTTATAAAGCACCTCATACACGGCATCAATTATAGGGGTTTTGACTTTCTTTTTAAATTTTGATTTTAGTTCGAAGGCACTTTTTGTGGCGTAATAGCCTTCGGCGACCATGCTCATCTCCATTTGCGCACTTTTTACGGTATAGCCCTTGCCTATCATATTACCAAACATGCGGTTACGGCTAAAGGTGGAATAACCCGTTACCAAAAGATCACCTAAATAAGCAGAGTCATTGATATTGCGATCTATTTTGTGAATACGTTTTGTAAAGCGTTTCATTTCGCGAATGGCATTGCTCATCAATACGCTTTGAAAATTATCGCCATACCCCAGTCCGTGTGAAATACCTGCCGCTATAGCATAAATGTTCTTGAGCATGGCGGCGTATTCAGTGCCGATAATATCTTTGGTGATCTTGGTTTTTATATAATCGCTATTGAGGCTTTTGGCCACCAATTGGGCTTTTGCTGTATCGGCACAGGCAATGGTCAGGTAAGATAATCGCTCTAAAGCAACCTCTTCAGCATGACAAGGGCCAGTAATTACCCCTATATTATCAAACGGAATATTGTATTTCTCATGAAAATGCTCCCCGACTATAAGTCCGGTCTCAGGTACAATTCCTTTTATGGCCGAAAAGATTATTTTATCTTTTAAGGAAGTGGTACACTTTTTCATTTCGCTATCTAAAAAAGCCGACGGAATGGCGAAAATTAGAATGGCCGCCCTATCGATTGCAAGATTGATATCATCTGTCAGAACCAATTTGTCTGTATCAAAAGTGACTGAAGTAAGATAATTAGGGTTGTGTTTTTGTTTCGATATAAAATCTATGGCATCAGAATTGCGCATATACCAAACTATTTTTTCTTGGTTGACACATAGCATCTTTACAATTGCGGTTGCCCAACTTCCGCCTCCGAAAACGGCGAATTTTATTTCACTCTTCATTTGCATAATTTATAAAAATCAAAAGTAAATAAAAATGTACTATCAAGATTCTATCGGCGAAATGCACAAGAATGTTTGAATACCGTTAAACTACGCAAAACTTTAACAGCACTATGCATTTGGTCGAGCAATGAATGTCTGAGAAAGCACGTTATTATTTCAGGTAAAAGATGTACTTAGGTTGGTTGATAAAAGTACTCGAAATTATATTTTTTTGGTTGGTTATTTAGTTAAGAATCGCCTTGGACAATATGTTCAAGGCGATTTTTTATTAACCGTTTATTTGTGTGTAAGATGTCGTTTTTTAAATTCTGACGGATTTTCTTCTGTCACCTTTTTAAAAGTTCTATTAAAATAAGAAAGACTTTCAAATCCGCATTCATAACAGGTTTCGCTAATGTTTTTACCCGCTAATAATAATCGTTTGGCTTGACTGATTCGATATTGATTTAAGAAGTATATAAAAGTGCTACCCGTTGCTTTTTTGAAATAGCGACAAAAAGCAGGTTTGGTTAAATTACAGAGTTCGGCAACTTCTTCAACCCTTATTTTATTTTGATACTGTTCATCAACCAAAGCGTATATCTTACGAATTCGTTCTTGCTCTTTTTTACTATATCTATTAACGTAGGGTTTTGTGTGCAGTAGTTCAAATTCGCTACTTTGAGCCAAGGTTTTAAGAATGGTCATGGTTTGCATAAAAAACTTAAAAGGAGATAAAAGATGTAATTCTTTTAGCAGCTCACCAACTTCTTTTTTTGTTGCCCCATAAAAAGCTAATCCGTATTTTGAAAGCTCAATAAGGCGTTCTATACTTTGTAATTCTGGTAGCTGTGAAACAAATTTTTCTTTAAACGAGGGTTTAAGGTGTAAGACTTCTTTTCGATAAGTGGTGGTGACGCCATAATCGAAATTCAAGTGCGGAATGTTTGAACCGATTAAAACAAGATCACTATCGGTAAATTGAGAAATATGATTTCCTACATGGCGGGTTGCACTTGCGCCTTCAATATAAACGAGTTCATATTCAGGGTGAAAATGCCAATAAAAGAGATTATTTAATTTGGGGTCATGCAAAAGTCGGAACGGACTTTTTGATACTGTATCAATCGTTTCTAGTTGAATTTTCACAAGAGCTGAGAGCTTATAATTACTGTTTTAAATAGTAGATATTAGGTTAAATATAACAAAATTACCTTAAATTTAGTTTTATAAGTTCAATTATATCAATATTGTTCAAATTATTGTCAATATTGAGGTTGAAAAATGTAATTCTCATTTCTAGTTTTGCAGTATTACTTTAATAGTACTCTTAAAATATTCTTCTCTATGAATTCAAAAAACAAAATTGAAATGGCCAATAAGGCGCATGAAGAGATTCCAGGCAACCCTTCTACCGCAACGAGTAGTAAATTAAAATTGAATGATCGATCAAACGGAAAACCGCTGCGCGTTTTAAGTGAGGAAGATTGGGCGTTTTGGATGTATAATGGCTACATAATTATCAAAAATGCTATACCTAAAGAACAGGCAAAAGCAACAGCTGATTTCATTTGGCAGTTTGATGAAAAGGACTCAAATGATACTGAAACTTGGTATGCGCCACCACGAGCAGAAATGAAAATGAAAGAATTGACGGGTACTGGTATGGTAGAAGTATATAACCATCAACACCTTTGGAATAATAGACAAATGCAAAGAGTATATGACGCTTTCGTTGATGTATGGGGGACTGAAAAATTATGGGTTACAATTGATCGGGCGAATTTGAATTTCCCTTTACAACCAGGCGTAGACAAAAAAGGATTTATTCATTGGGATTATGACCCCGAAACCAAACCTCAAAATGTACAAGGGGTATTAGCCCTAGCAGATCAAACTGATGAAAACATGGGAGGGTTTCAATGTATACCCTGGCTGTATCGAAATTATGATACTTGGAAATTAACCCAAGCTGAAGATCGAGATCGTTTTCAACCTGATGTTTCTATGCTTGAAAATAAAATTATAAAGGTAAAATTAGAGGCAGGAGATCTGTTAATCTTTAATAGTACCGAACCTCATGGTATTCGCCCTAATAGGTCGAAAGATAAAGTGCGAATTGCACAATATATTTCAATGATGCCTGCGGAAGAAGACAATGAAAAACTTCGGAATTGGCGTATTAATTCTTGGAGAAATCGAATAGCACCTGAAGGGTACGCATTTCCTGGAGACCCAAGAAATTGGGAACAAACAAAATATGAGACTGCTAAATTATCACCGCTGGGAGAGAAATTGTTAGGGTTAACTGACTGGTAAGTTGCTATATTCTTAATAATCATTGTGTTTAAGGCCATCAAGATAATAAATGGTATTTTTGCGCCCTTAAAATCATAGGGCATGAAATGAGCCAATTGCTGATGTTGTTTCAACTGAAAACAACTTTTGGCGAATTACATCTGACCTTTGAAAACAATTATGTATTACGGATGAAAAAGTATCTTAATCTTTTCGATTTCAAACAAAAAGTAGATTACAAAACAGAAATTCTTTCTGGTTTAACGGTTGCTTTGGCATTAGTGCCTGAAGCCATTGCCTTTGCCTTAATTCCAGGATTTTCTCCCTTGACAGGTTTGTATGCAGCCTTCATTTTAGCCTTGGTGACCTCCATTTTAGGTGGTCGGCCGGGCATGATTTCTGGTGCTACAGGTGCCGTAGCCGTGATTTTTATAGGCCTGATTTTAGAGTTGAAACGAAATTTTCCTGGTATCGAACCCGAGACCATTTTGAATTATGTTTTTGTAACCGTAATCATTGCTGGGGTTTTACAAATCACCGCCGGATTATTGCGCTTGGGTAAATTTATACGCCTAGTTCCACATCCGGTAATGTTCGGTTTCGTTAACGGACTCGCCATCATCATTTTTATGGCACAGTTTCCTAATTTTTATCAAAAAGGGACCGATAGCCTGTTGATAGGAACACCATTGTACACTATGTTGGGCTTGACATTTTTGACGATGTTGATTATTTGGGGTTTTCCAAAATTAACCAAAGTCGTTCCTTCTTCCTTATTAGCCATTGTGGTGGTTTCAGCAATTGTAATCGGTTTTGGCGTAGATACCCTTACCGTTGCCGATACTATGAAAGAAGGTCAAACCATTAATGGGGGTTTTCCTCCATTTGCTATTCCTCAAGTTCCATTTACATTAGAGACTTTTAAAATTATTTTCCCTTATGCGGCCATCGTTGCCGGAGTAGGATTGATAGAAAGTTTATTGACCCTTAATATTATCGATGAGATTACCGAGACCCGTGGCAGTGGCAATAGAGAATGTGTTGCACAAGGCACCGCGAATATTCTTTCAGGTTTTTTATCAGGTATGGGCGGTTGTGCTATGATAGGGCAGAGTTTAATTAATACTTCGTCAGGTGCGAGAGCCAGACTTTCAGGAATAACTGCCGCCGTGATGTTATTGATTTTTATCATGTTCGGATCTAGTCTGATTGAACAACTGCCCATGGCAGCTTTAGTTGGTTTGATGTTTATGGTTGCCATAGGAACATTTGAATGGGCAAGTTTTAAAACGTTTCGAAAAATGCCGAATTCCGATGTAATCGTAATGATTTTGGTGACTTTGATTACAGCAATTACTCATAATCTTGCTATTGCTGTCTTATTCGGAGTTATTATCTCAGCCTTGGCCTATTCTTGGGAAAACGCAAAACGTATACGCGCTAGAAAATACGTTGATGATGACGGAATAAAACATTACGAAATATATGGTCCACTTTTCTTTGGATCGACTACAGCATTTTCTGAAAAATTCGACATACTAAACGATCCTGAAGAAGTCATTATCGATTTTCAAGATAGTCGTATTGCTGATATGTCTGGTATTGAGGCCTTGAACAAACTTACTGGACGTTATTTGAAAGTAGGAAAGAAAATTCATCTAAAGCATTTAAGCAAAGATTGCATTCAACTTTTGGAAAATGCTGATGAGATCATCGATGTAAATGTTTTGGAAGACCCAACCTATAAGGTAGTTGTTGATTCATCGAGAAAAGGAGACTCAGGCGGCAATAACCCTTTTAAGATTTGGGAGTTATAAACGAAGCTTTTTTAGGCTATTAAAAACCGATTTTGGGCCTAGCCAAAAACCATAACTGTTCTTTAGAAATTGTAAAATACAAATTGAGAAATGTTTACGCAGCAAATTTCTTTTAAATGCGAATTGAGAAGACTTTAAATATTCAATGCGTTTTGGATTGAGAAAATCAATATTTTACTATAATTTAGTCCACTAAAATATATTTATAACCTAATTATACATTCGATATGAAAAAAATTAGTTTGATACTAATAGTACTATTAACCATCGTTTCAAGTTGTGGCGAAAAGAAGACCGAAGAAAAGAAAGAAAGTTTTCAGATGGATCGCACAAAAAAGGCTGAAGCAAAAGAAGTAAATGACAATGAGATAGCTTTGTCATCAAATGATTTGATGGCATATGACAAAACTGAGATAAAGGTGAAAGCCGGTAGAAAGATCACACTTACCTTGAGACATACGGGTAAAATTTCAAAAATAGCAATGGGACATAATTTTGTTCTTCTCAAACAAGGAACAGATATTGCAGCTTTCGCAGGCAAAGCCGCCCAGGCTAGAGAAACCGATTATATTCCTGAGAGTGATGCAATTATCGCTAACACTAAATTAATAGGTGGGGGAGAAAGCACTACGATTACCTTTGATGCTCCAGCACCTGGAATCTATGATTATATTTGTAGTTTTCCTGGACATTATGGTGTTATGCAAGGAAAATTCATTGTTGAATAAAGTGCTTTACATTTTAAGGCATTAGTTTTAAATATAATTCTTTAGCCCCGTTTGGTATTATTTAATACTTCACGGGGCTAAATGTGTCAAAATGTCGGCAAAAGGAAACAGTTTGTACTTCGCAATACGTGATATTTTGAATAAAAAACCATCTAAACTGTAAACAAAGATTGGGTCGAACTCAGCTTATTAAGTCTCAGAGTTTCAAATAATTTTTATTCATTCAACATATTATATAGTCTTTTTCCTAATTTTTTATAAGACAATAACTACTGAGATGTATTTCATCCATAGATGAAGACATTCATCTAAAACATTTTAAAACCTGTTGAACAATGTCTTATTTTTGGAGAACCATAGCATAAGTAGGTTAAGTTCATGGTAAGATTTGGGGAAAA
>JASFYU010000117.1:0-9987 GCA_045046905.1 Flavobacteriaceae bacterium
CATAAAACCAGAAGTTTTATGTGATGAGGATATACTCATGAGGATAAAAAAATAAATCTAGCAGCGAGGCTAATAAAAACCCTCGTACAATTCTATAGCGTTTCAGCAAAAAAGACGTATCGATAAAAATACCTTTCACTTTTGCGTACTGCGATAAATAAAGTATATTTGCAGCCGCTTTGAAGTAAAGCAAAACTAAATTTACTTCTGATACAGGAACAAGATAGAATTAATAATCGAGGGTCGGGCACCCTACAAAATTAATGTGATATGCCAGTAAAGATTAGATTACAAAGACACGGAAAAAAAGGAAAACCATTTTATTGGATCGTAGCTGCCGATAGCCGTGCGAAAAGAGATGGTAAATTTTTAGAGAAATTGGGTATCTACAACCCAAACACCAACCCTGCAACTATAGAAGTTAATCTTGACAACACGGTACAGTGGTTACAGAACGGGGCACAACCTACAGACACCGCAAGAGCTATTTTATCTTATAAAGGTGTGCTTTTAAAGCACCATTTATTAGGTGGCCTTCGCAAAGGAGCCCTGACCGAAGAACAGGTTGAAGAAAAATTCAATGCATGGTTAGCAGAAAAAGATAAATCAGTCGCTTCTAAAGTAAGTGGTCTTGATCAAGAAAAAGCAAAAATAAAGGCCGAAGCTTTAAAAGCTGAAAAAGAAGTAAACGAAAAACGCGCATTGGCCACAGCAGAAGCTGAACTGCCAGAAGCTGCAGAAGGAGAAAATGCAGAGATTCAAGTCGAGACTGCTGCTGAAGCTCCGGCAACAGAAGCCGTAGCTGAAGAAACCGCTGTAGTTGAAGAGGCTAAAGCACCGACCAAGGAAGCTAAAGAAAAAGCACCAGCCAAAGAAGAGGCACCGGCCAAAGAAGAAGTTGCTGCGGCAGCGGGTTCAGAGGACAAAGCGGCTACCACTTCGAAGGAAGAAAAATAGTATATTCTGAAACGATGCAGAAGTCAGATTGTTTCTATCTCGGAAAAATCGTTTCAAAATACAGTTATAAGGGCGAGGTACTCGTGAAATTAGATACCGACGAGCCTGAGATATACGACAATATGGAATCAGTATTTGTTTCTTTAGGAAACAATCTGGTTCCATTTTTTATTAAACGATGTAGACTGCATAAATCAAGCCTGCTCCGCATCGATTTTGAAGAAGTCAATGACGAATCTGATGCAGACCGCATTATGGGTTCCGAACTATACCTTCCAATGACATTTCTTCCAAAATTAGAAGGCAATACATTCTATTTTCATGAAATTATCGGCTTTACACTACACGATAGCATTCACGGAAATATCGGAACCGTTCAAAGTGTAAACGACACAACTTCTCAAGCCCTGTTCGAAGTCCAAAAAGGAGATAAGCAATTACTAATTCCTATTACAGACGAAATAATCACCAAAGTAGACCGAGAGAACAAAACCATATATGTTACTACCCCTGAAGGCCTAGTGGCGCTATATCTCGATTAGGATTAGCTTTTCAGAACCATTAGCCTTATTGCCCCAACGCCTCTTTACAGTAGGCTAGACATTTTTTCACCTCTTCAACGGCATTGGACCCTTGGGGTACTTCATACTCCATCTCAATGGTAGCAGGAAATGTATATTTTTGGTCACGCATCATTTGCAGTGCTTTGGCAATCTGCGTATCGCCTGCCCCCCAAACAACATTTTTCTTACCATTTTCTGGCGTTCTACGATCTTTAACATGCATACTTCTGATACGTTCATGCTTACTTTTGATAATCTCCAAAGGCTCGGCATTGCCTGCGGCAACATAATGGCCAAGATCCAAGTTTAAAGCATTATAACTTGATTGCTCCAAGGCAGTATCCCAAAAAGTAGGGATTTGCTGTTCATGACCGTGATACCCCACATAAATACCCTGTTTTTTACCATATACGCCCAATTTCTGAGTACGGGCGTCATCACTCGGATGTTCCAAAGTCACATGACTGGCTCCCAAGGCTTTTGCTGTTCGCATACCCCATTCAATTTCTGCATCGGTATTGTTTTTACCAAATGCGCTGGGTTTAAATGCGTAGATGCTAACACCGGCATCATTATACATTTTTCGCAAAGCCGTGAATTTATCCATAGAAACCTCAGCTCGCCATTGAGCCACAGCTTTAGCATAAGAGGCTATTTGAGTCTGCATATGGATCATTTCTTTTCTTGCGCCTCACTCAACTCACCTTCTTGTTTCACCCGCATCAGCTTATAAAAAGCACTGCGATCTATAGAACTTTCAGGTTTTCCTGCAAAGGACTCCGCAGGGCCACCCATCAACTCTACTGCACTGATTCCACAGGCCACAATATATTTCAGCGTAGCCTCGGCACTTTGATCGGGCATACTTCTAAAAGAATACGTAATCACCCCTATTTGAACTCCTTTTATAATTGAATTTGGTTTATTATAAAATTTGAGGATTGATGGTGCTCCGAATAGCGATGAACCGATCAAGCTTGTTCCGGCAACTAGTACAGCCGAATTACCAATGAACTTTCTTCTACTTAATCTGGTCTTTACATTTTTCATGAATTGAAATTTCTAGAGGCACTAAATTGTGATGACGCGTGAATTTACAATTTTTCCCTTATATTAATTACGTATGAAATTCAGGGATTTAGGAATTTATTCTTTCTTTGCCAAGGCAAAATTTTTAAACATAACTGTAGCTGCGGTTTAACATTTTAAGGTAGGAAAAGGAGAAAAGAAGGCGCATAAAAACCGATAGTGTATTTGTGACGAGTAAATATTCCGATTTCTAGAATCCCAGCTTTTTTTTATAGTACATTTAAAGCAAATTTATCACGCCAATGATTAAGTCTAGATTACTTATTTCAGTAGTTGTACTATGTATTATTTCTTGCAAAAACTACCAACAAAAAGAAAAAAAAATTATTCCACTGCTTCCCAATATAGTTTTGATTCTTACCGATGATCAGGGCTATCAAGATCTTGGGGTTTTTGGGTCACCTGATATAGCGACCCCTAATTTGGATCAAATGGCCAAGGAAGGTATAAAACTAACCAGTTATTATGCTGCTCAAGCGGTCTGTTCTGCATCAAGAGCAGGCATTTTAACAGGCTGTTACCCCAATCGTATCGGAATTCACGGCGCCCTTGGGCCAAGTAGCACCCACGGAATAAATACCTCAGAAACTACACTAGCAGAAATGCTTAAAGATAAAGGATACGCAACGGCCATATTCGGCAAGTGGCATTTAGGACATCATTTGAAATTTTTACCTACTAGACACGGCTTCGATGAATGGTTCGGTATTCCCTATTCAAATGATATGTGGCCACTTCATCCACAACAAGGACCAATTTTTAATTTTCCGGACCTACCTCTTTATGAAAATGAAACTATAATCGACACCCTGACCGAACAGTCACAACTGACTACACAAATAACGGAACGGAGCGTTGATTTCATCAATAGAAATAAAGACAAGCCCTTCTTTTTATATGTGCCACACCCACAACCCCATGTGCCTTTATTTGTCTCCGAAAAATTTAAGGGGAAATCAAAAAGAGGGCTCTACGGTGATGTAATCATGGAAATCGATTGGTCTGTTGGCCAAATATTAGAGGCCCTAAAGAAAAACGGCCTAGAAGAGAATACCATTGTCATTTTTACTTCAGACAACGGTCCTTGGTTGTCCTATGGCAATCATGCGGGTAGCGCTCTACCCTTTCGCGAGGGAAAAGGAACCGCTTGGGAGGGTGGTCAGCGTGAACCGTTTATTATAAAATATCCTAAAAATCTTGAAGCAGGTAAGGTTATCGATCTTCCTATTATGGGCATTGATTTGCTACCCACGATAGCAGAACTTACAGGCGCCAAATTACCCGATAAAATCATTGATGGTAAAAGCGTTTGGAAGATATTGACAGGAGAAAGCACCGAAAGCCCTCAAGAAGCCTACTTCTTTTATTATCGGGTAAATGAATTGTTCGGAGTACGCTACGGGAAATGGAAACTTTATTTTCCGCATCGCTACCGTACCATGGACGGCCAAGAGCTTGGAAAAGATGGACTGCCTGGCAAGTATAGAATGGTAGACATGGAAGAAATAGAGCTTTATGACGTATCGAACGATATTAGTGAGACAAAAAATGTGGCTGAAGAACATCCTGATATTGTAGAAAAAATCAAAGTATTGGCCAATGATATGCGTTCTCGATTAGGAGATTCCTTATTGCAGTTGGAAGGTTCAGAGACCAGAGAGCCTGGTAGGTTAGAATAAACTTCAAGAGAGCGTATAGCAAGACATAAGTGAACTATCTCAGGGCAGATTACCTCGGGGTCAGGTAAATCCACAAGGCATTCGGCAGAAAAGACTGCAAACATTTCAAATATCGATTGGTGACTAAACCTTTTAAATTCAAGCAATTTACAATCCATCAAGATCGCTGTGCCATGAAGGTCGGCACCGATGGTGTTCTACTTGGTTCATGGGCCTTGTTAGCACATTCACCAAACTCTATTTTGGATATTGGTGCAGGAACTGGGCTCATTGCCCTAATGCTGGCCCAAAGAAGTGATGCCGAAACCATTGATGCTATTGAAATCGAGGCAAGTGCCTTTGAGCAAAGCGTCGAAAATTTTGAATCCTCCTTATGGGCCGATCGACTTTTCTGTTATCATGCCGGATTAGATGAATTTGTTGATGAGTGTGACGAAAAATATAATTTAATCGTATCTAATCCACCTTTCTACTCAGAAGAAGTTTCCAGTGGAGACAGAGCGAGAGATGTGGCCAGACAAAATATAGCGCTGCCTTTTGATGAACTATTGGGTGGAGTCTCCAAATTACTTTCAGAAAAAGGTGTTTTCGCCACCATCATTCCTTTTCACGAAGAAGATCGTTTTGTAAAACTAGCCGCGAAATCCAAACTTTATCTTCAAAAAATTACGCGTGTCAAAGGAAATTTCACCGCCGAAATCAAACGGAGCTTACTTGAATTTAGTTTTCAAAAAAGTGATATCAATAGGAATGAATTGGTCATAGAAATTGAACGGCATAACTACACCAAGCAATACATTAATCTCACAAAAGACTTTTATTTGAAAATGTAATACTCCCTTCTTGCAGTATTATATTTCATTGTTATCTTTGAATCGGTATCCTTATGACAAACCCGCCAGACGGAAAGGCAAGCACACAAAGCATGAAAAGGAAAAAACCGTAATCATTTTGATGCGCATCTGGCTGCCAAGGTAGTTATACTAATAAAACCCATTGTTGGGATTAAATTTATAGAAAATGAGACCAGATTTATTCGAAGCTCCTGACTACTATAATCTAGACGATTTACTATCGGAAGAACACAAATTGGTACGTGACGCCGCTCGCCAATGGGTAAAAAGAGATATCACTCCTATTATTGAAGAGTATGCCCAAAAAGCGGAATTCCCTAAACAGATTATTGGTGGCTTGGCAGAAATCGGAGCCTTCGGCCCCTATATTCCAGTAGAATATGGCGGTGCCGGCCTAGATCAGATCAGTTACGGCCTCATCATGCAAGAAATAGAACGTGGTGATAGCGGTATACGTTCCACGGCATCTGTACAGTCATCTTTAGTGATGTACCCGATTTTTACGTACGGCACAGAAGAACAACGTAAAAAATACTTACCAAAATTGGCGACAGGAGAATTTATAGGTTGTTTTGGATTGACTGAACCTAACCACGGCTCGAACCCTTCGGGAATGGAAACTAAATTCAAGGATATGGGAGACCACTATCTTTTGAACGGCGCTAAACTATGGATTTCGAACTCTCCATTTGCCGACATAGCAGTAGTATGGGCCAAGAATGAAGAAGGCCGAATTCATGGATTGATAGTAGAAAGGGGTATGGAAGGTTTTTCTACTCCCGAAACCCACAATAAATGGTCATTACGCACATCGGCGACCGGAGAATTGATTTTTGACAAGGTAAAAGTACCCAAAGAAAATCTTCTGCCCGGCAAGAGTGGATTAGGAGCACCACTTGGTTGTTTGGACTCTGCCCGATATGGAATCGCATGGGGTGCCATAGGGGCGGCAATGGATTGCTATGATACCGCACTGAGATATGCCAAAGAGCGTATACAATTCGGGAAGCCTATAGCCGCTTTTCAATTACAGCAAAAGAAATTGGCCGAAATGATTACCGAGATTACGAAGGCACAATTATTGGCCTTTCGATTGGGGCAACTCAAAAATGAAGGCAAGGCTACAACGGCACAGATTTCTATGGCGAAACGCAACAATGTGGATATGGCCATACAAATTGCTCGCGAAGCCAGACAAATCTTAGGAGGAATGGGTATTAGCGGAGAATATTCTATTATGCGACATATGATGAACCTAGAAAGTGTAATCACCTATGAAGGCACTCACGATATACACTTACTGATTACCGGGGCAGATATTACAGGAATACCTGCTTTTCAGTAAGAAATTTCATGAAATGAACTATCCTCGAGGTAGAACTAGAGGAGTTCTTTTCTAGTAAGCTGAATTCGACTTAGATGCAAGCATTCGAGGCATCAAACCCACTAGTTAGGAATAAAAATAAGTCAATTAATTACGCCTATACTCCAGAAACAATTCATCATCGGCAATGTTTGGTTCATCAACAAAGGTAAGTTGCAAGGTGTCAGATTTGATTATATAGGAATATTGCCTTCCGTTTTTAAGGGTAATCACCTTACCATTTTCGGTATAAGCTCCGGTAGCGTTTATTAAAAATTGAAAATCTCCAGAATTCTCAACGTTCACACTACCACTTTCAAATGTTATTTTGTGACCACTAAAATCTGGATTATCTCCAAAGAAACAAAAACAAGATGCATTGGCAAGGATCCATTTTCCTTCAAGTTCTGTATTAAGAACGTCATCATCATCCTTTAAACATGAAACCGATAGAGCAATCACAATTAACATAAAAAATACTCTTCTCATCTTTTTATTTTTTTTCTGGTTAGCTCTATAGAGATGTTGATATTGAAATTGGTTGCGTAAAACGACGCTAAAAAAATCTAAAAAACCATCTCCTGTAAACAGCAATGGCGTTAAAAATCAAGAAACTAACCCCACACCACACAATTCATGAGGTTCACATCATTTTTTTTATCTCCTCGGTATCTGTGCGTATGTTTATCGTATAATTAATCAGAAATAAAATTTTTCATTTTCATATAGTGTTCTCGTAAAAGAGTCTTGTCTTAATTGGTAGGACTCTTTTTAGTTGAACCCATTCTTTACGAGACATCACGAATTCGAACTGGTCATATTTTGACTTTCTCAGTTTTTATCAAGGTAACCTTTATTGATTTGCTGATTGGGGTCCTGCTCTTATCTGCATAATGATTGTACGGCACCAAGACGTTAGTCTCAGGAAAGTAGGCCGCCAAATTTCCGGACGGGATAGCATACTCAACAATCAAAAATCGATAAGCTGTTCGGTCGATACCATCATAGGTGCTGACTATATTCACGACATCCATCTTTTGTAATTGCCATTTCAGCATATCTTTTTTATTCATAAAAAGAACCCTTCTTTCATTGTACACGCCCCTATACCGATCGTCAAGACCATAGATAGTAGTATTGAACTGATCGTGTGAACGTATGGTCATCAACATAAACTCATTTTCTTTCAAGCGGTGTACAGGTAATTTGTTCAAGGTGATTTGCGCCCTGCCATTAGGCAACTTACTAAAGTCAAGTTCGCGAATATTGTTTGGCAGGTAATACCCCGTGCCTTCAGAACGTTCGCTTGTTTTATCAAATCCTTTGGCAACCTTATCTATATATTCTCTAATCAGTTCATAATCCTCACCCATGGCTTTCCAGTCAACAGGGTGCTGACCCTTAAAATAGGTGTGTGCCAACTCGGCTATCAATTCGGGTTCACTTTTTATGCTTCCCGAGGCAGGTTTTAGTAGTCCCCGAGACCGAGTAATCCTCCCCATACTATTTTCCACGGTAAAATAACGTTGCTTCCCTCCTTTCAGATCTTTTTCCGAACGCCCAATAGTGGGTAATATCAGGGCGGTCTTACCCGTGACAAGATGTGTTCGATTCAGTTTTGTACTTATCTGCACGGTAAGTTCGCATTTTTGTAAGGCTTCTGCCGTATACTGGGTATCGGAAGCAGCCATTAAAAAATTTCCACCTAATGCGATAAAAATTTTCGCTTCTCCTTCATGCATAGCACGCATACAACCCACGGTATCAACACCTTCCTTATCAGGAGGATTAAAACCAAGATATTTTTTTATTCTTTTGTTCAATTCTTTATCAACATAATGCATAATACCTACACTTCGATCCCCCTGCACATTACTATGGCCACGAACAGGGCAAGTACCTGCGTTAGGTTTGCCGATAGCTCCTTTTAGCAATAATAGATTCACGTATTCGCGTATGGTTTCTACCCCATTTTTATGTTGTGTAAGCCCCATGGCCCAGCAGACAATGATTTTTGTTTTATTGGCTAAAAGCTTGACAGCAGCATCTATTTTAGTCTCATCGACACCAGACAATTGCAGTAGCTCTTTATCATCATACCCATGCAGGTCAGCCGTCAAGGCCGTATAGCCTTGTGTATAGGTGTTGATAAATTCATGATCAAAAATCTTGCCTTTATCAGTATCTAACGCAGCCAATTTTTTGATAATCAATTTAACCAAAGGAATATCTTGATTAATATTCACGGGCAGATGAAGGTCTGCAATATTCTCGCCCGACCCTACCCACCCCTTCAGGCTTTGGGGGTTTTTAAAATTAACCAGGCCCGTTTCTTCCAAAGGATTGATGCTGATAATCTTTCCGCCATTTCGTTTGCATTTCTCAAGAGCCGAAAGCATACGAGGGTGATTCGTGCCAGGGTTCTGACCAGCCACGATAATGACCTCGGCACCATGGATATCTTCAAGCGTAACAGAGCCTTTGCCAATACCTAAAGTCTCGACAAGGGCTACGCCACTACTCTCATGACACATATTAGAGCAGTCGGGCATATTATTGGTCCCAAAAGCACGGGCAAAGAGCCCGTACAAGAACGCTGCTTCATTACTTGACCTGCCCGAGGCATAAAAAATGGCCTCGTCAGGTGAATTCAATTTGCGCAGTTCAGTCGCTATACATTCATATGCATTTTCCCATGAAATGGGTTCATAATACATACTCCCTTTTTTAAGTACCAAAGGCTCAGTAATTCGTCCAAATTTATTTAACTCATAATCGCTGCATTGCGAAAGTTCCTCGACGGAATGTTTTCTAAAAAAATCTGCACCAATATGCTGCATTGTAGCTTCATCGGCCAAGGCCTTAGCTCCGTTCTCACAAAACTCACCCAATTTGGATGGCTTTTCGGGATCGGGCCATGCACAACTAGGACAATCAAAACCATTCTTCTGATTCATTTTAGACAATGCCCGCGTAGCACGTACAATACCCATTTCTTTAAACGCATGGTTCATGGCCGCCTTGACTCCTAAAATACCTGCTGCGTGCTCAAGCGGTTTTTTTAAAGTGATGCCCGTAAATTCTTCAGATCCACGTATAGATATTTTTCTTTGAAATTCATGTTTCATACTTAAGGCTGTTTTTATTCGGAGCTATAAAACGGAAAAATACATCAACACTCCTGGATTTAAAAAATTAACTTTTGGACCAGAAGCATTGTTCGATTAAACTTTATAGGCCCTGTTCAACAATACAAGATATTTTCATATCAAAAGAGAAGGCCCACCTTTATGCTCCAATGGTTTTGTGTGCATAAATTAGCTTAATTTTGCTGACCCCAATCAAAAATACTTCTTCTCACAACACAATTTGGGCACTTCACATCATTTATTATATAAATTCAAAACGCTGCCGTATGTTTACCATGTAATTAAAAAGAAATAAAATTTTTCATTTTCATATAGTGTTCTCGTAAAAGAGTC
>JASFYU010000118.1:0-6180 GCA_045046905.1 Flavobacteriaceae bacterium
CTATTCTTTCCAAGAAAAGAAACCAAGTATTAAATTTGATGTAGAAAAAAACAATCAATTGGCTTTATTCATTTAAATCCTTAGGTCGAACTCAGGTTAGTAATGCTTGGGTAGATCATTACGTATCGACTTTATGTGGTCGAAAACGTATTGTTATCGATGTTGATGCAACAGATGACCCTACCCATGGAAACCAATAAATGTCAATGTTTAATGGTTATTATGGGCAGTTCATGTTGAATGAATTATTTTTTCATGATGGGGAAACAGGTCAAATGATCCTTGCTGTTCTTCGACTAGGAAATAGCCACTCTAATAAATGGTATGTTGGTCTTTTAAAACGTATTATCATCAAGATTCGAGCAACTTATCCTGAGATGAAAATTGTAATAAGAACGGATGCTGGTTTTAGTTGTGCTCCTTTTTATGAATTGGTGGATGATTACAATTTGCTACAGGTCAAGCTAGTAATGGGGTATTGAAAAAGAAAGTCTCACGTGTAGAAAAAGCAGTAAAACATCTCTACCAAAAACAAGGAGAAAAGCATCAACATTTTATCAGCTTCTCTTACAGGGCTAAAAGCTGGCATAAAGAACAGCAATGTTACTCCAAGATAGAAAGCACGGGCTTAGGTATGAATACTCGCCATTTCATTAGTAATATGAAAGAAAAACAAGCTAGAGAAATCTATTTTGGATTTTATGTAAAAAGAGGTGACGCTAGTGAAAATAGAATTAAAGAAGTGAAAAATATGTGCTTCTCAGATAGGCTTTCTAATCATGGGTATTGGGCAAATTTCCTTCGCCTTTTCATCAGTAGTCTTGCCTATGAAAAGTTTTTGTTGATCAAACAAAAGATTAAGAAAACGGCAGTTGAAGCTGCAAAGAAATGGCAAATCAGTTCTATAAGAACCAACTTACTAAAGGTTGGTGCAACCATAAAGATTACAAAAAGACGAATTTATTACCAGCTATCAAAAGCCTTTGTTTACAAAGACTTATTTCGAGAGATTATTACCCAGTAACGCTTGTTGTCTGTAACAATTCAACAAGATCGAGATACCTACGTTCAATAAGTAAAATAGTGCATTTTTTATTTAGAAAAATTAACTGTTCACTCCTTTTTTAGAAAAATACTCAAAATATTCATGATGCGCTCTCAGTATTTTAGCATTTAAAAATTTGAAGACAAGTTTTTCATGATTTATTCTCACGATGAATAATGCGGGTTAATACTTCCCTCATTCGGATTCATTGCTGCCGACCAACAAAAGTACGGAGGAATACAATTGTACACTTTTCGAGATGAAATGGCCAAAGATGCCCTTGGAACCTTGAAAAAAATAACAGCTATAGATATTAAGGAAATAGAATCAGCGAGAAGTAATAAAGGACATTATTATGGAGTTGTTTGACTAAAAGACCTGTTTGTCCGACGACCATTTGTATCTCTTGCCATCATTGATTGGTCTTATGGCAAAAAATAGATTTCAAACTCAATGATTAGATCTTTGATAAGCAACTGAATATAACAACTTAACCCTTTTTGTAAAATTCATAACGGGATATTTGAGATTTCTCCCATCTGTCAAGGGTACCGTTATACTTGGATTCTCTTGATCGATCATTGCCAAAGAGAGTGCCTTTTTGTTAGCTGGTAGCGACCGAGGGCCTTGGGTATACCCAAGGTTCAATAATATCTGTTTTTAGGTATGCTCATACCATTCCCTACGTGAAAGGGATGTACTGATATCACTTGGATAATTTGAAGTGTCGATACATTCCCATTTTTGGTTACTGGGGAGTGGAATACCAACCTCTCTCCTACTTCAAAACTGCATCATCCTAAGATAGAACCAAAAAAAACAGCGCCAATAAAGGGTTGGCGCTGTATAATTATTCTATTAATAGCCTTATTATCCCAATTTGATTTCCGTTTCTTCCAGTTCAAGAATATAGGGCTGATTGTAAAGCCGTTTCCCTGTGGCCCTGTATAAAGCATTGGCCAGTGCACCGGGAATCGGCGGCATGGCCGGCTCACCCAGTCCGGTAGGGTCTATACCGTTATCAACAAAGTGCGTCTCAATGGTTTCGGGCCCTTCCCCATGACGAATAAGACGATACTTGTCAAAATTCTGCTGATCAATGACTCCTTCATTAAAAGTGATATTCCCATACATGGCATGACCAATACCGTCCATAATGCCACCTTCGACCTGGTTTTTGGCTCCGTCCAAACTGATAACAATGCCACAATCCACCGCACACCAAGCTTTTTTGATTACGGGTTTACTGTCTTCCATTTCCACATCAATCACCTGTGCAATGTAGCTATTGTGACAGTAATAGGCCGAAATGCCACGATGTATCCCTTCCCCTTCGTTGCCCCAATCGCATTTTTCTTTTATCAAATTGAGCAGCGCGATAAAACGATCCGGGTCATAATCATTCTTTTCACCTACCGGGTTGTTTTTGGCCCTTTCAAACAATTCCATCCTAAAATCCATAGGATCCTTTCCACAAGCTTCGGCCACTTCATCCAAGAACGACTGCTCAGCCCCAGCCATGAAATTGGACCGAGGGGCCCGCCATGCGCCGGTGGATATATTAGATTTCAATCGGTAGTTTTTCGCCGCATAATTATCTATTGCGCCTGCAGGAAACCTGTTCCTTGCCACGGGACCACCATTGGTCCCAGTGCCCGAAACGGTCAAGGCAATGAGGTTGTTGTCAGCGTCTATACCTGCTTTATATCTAACCCGGTAATCGGGGCGGTATGTGCCCTGGGTCATATCGTCTTCACGCGTGTATATAAGATGTACCGGGGCGTTGATTTTCTTTGAAATCATGGCCGCTTCCACACCATAATGACCATATAGCCTACGTCCAAATCCTCCGCCTGCGCGCAGGATATTTACTGTGATATTTTCTTCTGGAATACCCATGATTTGGGCAGTTATATCGCGCAACCTTTGGGGTGTTTGTGTTGGGCCCTCTAATTCAATTTTATCACCAGTAACCTTGGCGTAGAAATTCATTGGCTCCATGGTATTATGTGGCAGGAAGGGGGCTGAATACGTACGTTCAATCACTTTGGCAGCTTTCTTGAAGGCCGCTTCCGGGTCCCCATCAATCCTGTCCGGCTTCGTCATTTTACCGCTGATTTGGCCTTCCATCTCTGCAATGTGGTCTTCAGTATTTTCACCAGGCGTTACCGTTTCCCATTCGATCTTCAACGACTTTTTTGCCTTCATAACGTTCCAGGTACTTTCTCCAGTGACTACCACAAGTTCAGGAAACGCATTATTGCCGGACCAGCGTGTTTCGATATCTTCCGGGAAGGCCATTATCGTAAATACGTCCTTGATTCCTGGAATGGCCCTAGCAGCACTGTCATCGACAGATTTCGGTTTCATCCCAAAGGCCGGAGGGTGTGTGATCATTGCAATTACAGTACCCTCTTTTTTCATATCCATTCCGAATAATGGCTTTCCTTCCACAATGTCGTGGACATCTACGTTCTTAGGGGATGTTCCTATTATTTTGAAATCCTTGGGGTCTTTTAAAGTCACTTCTTCTGGCACTTCAATATCACTGGCCTTTGTGGCAATGTCTCCATATCCTATAGAATTGCCACTCTTCTCATGGCTGATTACGCCTTCACTGGTCGTTAATTCAGCTATCGGCACTTTCCACTCCCTCGCGGCTGCCTCCATCAACATCCTACGGCCAGTAGCACCTGCAGTTCGGACAGTGGTCCACAACTGACGAATGGCCTGACTACCTCCGGCACTTTGTCTTTTGTACAGGTCAGGAGCCAAAGGTGCCTGCTCTACTGAAACATGGTCCCAGCTCACATCGAGCTCTTCCGCTATAATCATAGGGATGGCCGTCTTGATTCCTTGCCCTATCTCAGGAACAGGTGACAAGAGCGTGACCATACCGTCTGATAAAATTTTTATATATGCATTTGGTTCAAGGACCACCTTTGCTACTTCCGCTGGTCTAACCGGTGTACATCCCGTCCAATGGAACCCAAGTACAAGACCACCGCCTGCAAGTCCTGTAACTTTTATAAAGCCTCTTCTGCTTAGATTTATCTTTGTCATGCAACAACCCCTCCTTTCTTAATGGCCGTCTTAATAGCCGCTTTGATTCGTACATAAGACCCACAACGACAGATATTTCCCTTCATTGCAGTGTCAATTTCCTCATCTGTCGGGTTGGGGTTTGATTTCAGCAATCCCGCCGCCGAAATAATCTGTCCGGCCTGACAGTAACCACATTGTGGCGTATCGTGTTCTACCCAAGCGTCCTGAAGGGACTTACCCCCATTTTCAGCCAATCCTTCGATGGTAATAATTTCCGCATCACCCAACGACCTCGCGGGCATTACGCAGGATCGTGTTGCCACACCGTTAACAAGTACCGTACAGGAACCGCACTGTGCAATGCCACAGCCATACTTGGTTCCCACCAATCCAACATAATCGCGGAGCGCCCATAATAAAGGAATGTCATCCTCTGCCTCGATCTGGTAGGCTTTACCATTTACTTTAAGTGATATTGATGCCATAAAAAATTGTTTTTATTCTTCTAATTATAAATGTACTATTAAGTACCTAGAAATCAAAATTGACAAACCTAAGAATACATGACGGCAATCGGGATAGACCAGACTCTGCCCGCCCGCCATTTTCTATTATTAGGGCATAAATCGCAACATCTATTTCAACCACCGCTTTAAGACCGTTGCACGGTACAATCTGTTTAAAACAGGTATAAAGATTCACTACAATCATTGTTATTGAATCCGTTAAGTGTTATTTTCAAGGTATGAAATTACAGAAACAGCCCACATTAGCAGATACAATCTGTGATTTACGAACAAGAAAGATAAAAAGAACATTTTTCAGCCAAATAAATACGCTCATCGACTGGGATGCAATCGAAAAACTAATAGATACTGATTATTCTAAAGTAAAAAATGCTGTAGGCAAACCTTCGTATAGCGGTCTTTTACTATTTAAAATGTGCCTTTTGCAAAGTTGGTATGGCTTGAGTGATTATGAAGTAGAAGACCGATTGAACCCAAAGATGCAAATTCTACTACCTTATCGTAACTTTTGAACGGGTATTGGCAGTAAGGAATGATGCCCTTGCCGGACTACATAAAGGAAATGAAGTATATGCATTGGTGAATTTCACACCTTCAGAAGCCAATTGATCCATGGCAGGTGTTTTTACCCATGAACAACCCGCATTACTCATCACTTTGGCGGATAATTGATCAACTATAATAACTACAATATTGAATCGCTGATTTTTAGAATTATGAACTTTGTTGCAAGTGTAAAAAAACGGTACAACAAAAAATAACAGTACGTAAATTTTTATTTTTTGTGACATATAAAATTTAAATTATAGTGATTAGTAGCTAGTTACTGATTAATTCTGTTTGATAAATCTTCTCTGCGTTAATCATTATAGTTATCAGGTTATTGAAAATGGTTGCCTTGCTCTGCGACCGGTTTATTCTAAAGCAAAACTCGTTGAAATATCGCTCGATGTTGAAATCACTTACCGCGGTACTTTCTGCCATTATCATCACATTGGCTTTTGTCCTGCTGCCATGTCCTGCTTTCTGTGTTTTATGTTCATGGGCAGATGCCTCTTGTAAATATCCTTCGTCGGCCTCTATCATGCCCTCAAGGGTGTAGCGATCACCCCCTGCCCCATTCTCTTACGAAGCTTGTGAACCATGGCCCAGGCTGGTTCATATCGCTTCAATCCTAGTTGGCGCTATACCTATTACAAAGCAATTTTATCATACCACCAATATTTTGACATTTTTTTGATGTTTTGGTACAATAACGTCCTAAACGATTAAAAAAGAGAAATGGGAATTTTGTTCCTCAAAGTTACCTTTGTGGTGCAACACAAAAAGCAGCTAATCGGTCAGTATGGTTTTAGAAATCAAATGGCCCTCTTCCGAAAACCCCTGTATCGAAAATAGAAGCTCTTTCGGTTTATGTTGCTTTAAGATTTTGAAAAATACTTCGCCATTTTTATCGGTCTTTAGAGTTGGTTTCCAGTCAACTTCCATCCAATCTTTAACACCGATCTTGTTCATATCGTAAATGGGGGAATAGTATTTTTTACTTTTGTCGTAACCATTGGT
>JASFYU010000119.1:0-20412 GCA_045046905.1 Flavobacteriaceae bacterium
TCAAATTAACCCGTTAGTCTTTCTAAAATTCAGCTTCGAATTGAATAAAAAAGCATCTAAACTGTAAACAAATCTTAGGTCGAACTCAGGTTATAAGGATTTTGGCGCAGATATATCAGTCTACCAAACCCTGTTCAAAAGTATGGAACTAGAAATAGGAGGCAAATATCTTGATTTTGGAGAACTATCATTTCTATCGGGTGATATGGGCATAACCTTATATACGGGCGATTTCTATATAAATATAAGAGGAGGCATGGGCCCTAAAATACAAGATCAACTTGTACAAAACTATCAAAGAGCAGTACGTTACTATCTTCAAAGTGACGAAAACTATCTGTATGCTCATATTTGTACAGGAATTTCCTCTGATGAAGCTACACAGTTTACTCAAATCGTAAATAACCCAAATCTAAAGACGTATTACGCCCTAGCCGGATTATCAAAATGGTTCGGCAACTTAAATTTAGGACTTAGCACCGGATATCAATATCAAGAACTTAGCAAAGACCGTATTGGCCATCAAATATTATGAAGCATAAATCTAAAATATAGGCTTTGAGCTTAAGGGCACCTCTAAAAACACCTTCGCATCAAAACCCTCAGCGCTTAACTTCTGCCTCAAAAAGCACTTCAAAGTACTTTAGCAATTTCACCTTTACCTCTTCTATATTCACTTCTTTTTTTCCCAATTCTACATTCAAAGAAGTAACAGCCTTACCCTGAATACCGCAGGGTACCATTAGATCAAAATACCCCAAATCGGCATTCACGTTCAGCGCAAAACCATGCATGGTCACCCATCGGCTGGCACGTACGCCCAGGGCGCATATTTTTCTAGCGAAGGGAGTACCAACATCTAACCAAACACCAGTCTCTCCTTTCGAGCGTTCTGCTTTAAGACCGTATTCGGCCAAGGTGAGAATAACCATTTCTTCCAAATAGCGCAGGTATTTGTGAATATCGGTAAAGAAATTATCTAAATCCAGAATAGGATAGCCTACAATTTGACCGGGGCCATGATAGGTAATATCGCCTCCTCTGTTTATTTTATAGAATTTAGCTCCTTTATCGGCAAGGTCGGCCTCATTGATAAGCAGGTTATCTTTATTACCACTCTTGCCTAAAGTATACACATGCGGATGCTCTACAAACAAAAAATGATTGGAGGTCATCGCCTGAGCGCCCTCTCTCATATTTTTTATTTTAAGGTCAACGGTCTGTTGAAAAAGAAGTTCTTGGTAGTCCCAAGTTTCTTTATAATCTTTCAGTCCTAAATCTTCTAGAGATACTTTTTTGTTCATTACTCAAAAACTACTTCTATATTAAAGAACTCCGGGTCATTGTCCATTTCATACATATTAGCCTCAAGTTCAACCCCTTTAAAGTCTGAAAGAATTTTGGCATTTTTATTACTTATACTCTTGATACGATAGGGAAACCTGTACACCTGTTTAAAACGTATCATATCTGCAAAGGGATTATCATCTTGCGACGAGGTATCTTTTTTCATCGCTATTTCAGCCATAGCCTCCTCAGTGATTTTCCTAGAAAAACCTTGGACACTAAAAACTGTAGTAAAAGATTTCGACATTGAAAAAAGAGCACGCAACCCCTTATCCTCGCCAACAGAATCTTTTTCAGCACTCGCCATTGGACCCGCTACTTGGTTCAATTCTTTGATATCTGCCTTTTTTACTGCATCGGCAAACTTGGCAATATCATCTATTTTTGTAAAGGCATAGGCCAAACGCATATTCATTTGCTTCTTCTCATCATTTATTTTCATTGCAAATTGCAAAGGCCTCAGTAATTCTAACTTTTCCTGTTCATCATTTGACAATGTGGCAATACTATCCTTTTTAAGTTCTAGAAAGCTAGCAAAATTAATAAGTGTATCTATATCTTTCGACGGTATAGAGTCCTGACTATCATCCATTTTCATCATTTCAGACATATCAAAACCTATTTCATAACTACCACTACCATCTTTTTGAAATATGATTTCTTCACGGATCTGGCAACTATTTAAAATAAGGAGAGTCAATAAAAATACTGCGCCATGTTTCATCTATACGATTATGAATTAATAAAGCAAAGATACAAAGCCTTAAAAGATAACAATGAGGATTGAAAGGCCGTTTCCTTACTTCGAATACCCATTCACGACCTTGCATGATAATCAAGACAGGCCTAATTCGGATTATTGAGTATGACCAATGCGGCAATAACACCTGGCACCCACCCACAGAAAGTAAGCAATAAGACAATAAAAAAAGAACCACAGCCCTTGCCAATAACAGATAGTGGAGGAAATATGATAGCCAATAAAACTCTTAAAAAACTCATTGTTACAGGATTTTTGATTGATGTACTTCATTTGACGCAAAAAGGTTCTTTTTGTTACAGTACAAATGAATAATCAATTCATTGCAAACTTACATTAAACAAAGGTCTCGACTGACAAAAGACTATTATTTGAAACACCACACATTTTTACCGTATAAGCTTCAGGCAGTGTGTCATTGAAGCGGTACATCATTGAAGCTTTGTTCCATTAAAGCATTACGCATTAAATCATTGTATCATTAAAACAATATACCCTTGATACCTTATATTTGCAGCCTTAATATATTATATATGCAGCTTTCGGAACAAGAAATTATTAGACGTGAAAAATTGACCAAATTAAGGGAAATGGGTATCGACCCCTACCCCGCTGCTTTGTACCCTGTAGATGCTACTTCAAAAAATTGCAAAGAAAATTACCAAGAAGGAAAAAAAGTAATTATTTCAGGCAGATTAATGTCAAGAAGGATCCAAGGTAAAGCCTCCTTTGCCGAATTACAAGATAGCCAGGGCCGTATTCAGGTTTATTTCAACCGTGATGAAATCTGCCCGGGAGAAGATAAAGCATTATACAATGACGTCTATAAAAAGCTACTTGATATTGGTGATATCATTGGTATCGAAGGCGAACTTTTCACCACTCAAGTAGGCGAAAAGACGGTCATGGTAAAAAACTTTACGCTGCTATGCAAATCGCTGCGACCATTACCATTGCCAAAAAAAGATGCAGATGGCAATGTCTATGATGAATTTAATGACCCCGAACAACGCTATCGCCAGCGGTATGTAGACTTGGTCGTGAACCCTGCCGTAAAAGAAACGTTTATCAAGCGTACTAAAATCACAAACAGTATACGCGAATTCTATAATGACAGAGGTTATTTAGAAGTCGAGACCCCTATTTTACAACCCATACCCGGTGGTGCGGCTGCAAGACCATTTTTAACGCACCATAATGCACTGAACATTCCGTTATACCTGCGTATAGCCAATGAGCTTTATTTAAAACGCCTAATCGTCGGAGGATTCGATGGCGTTTATGAGTTTTCAAAAGATTTCAGAAACGAGGGTATGGATCGCACCCATAATCCTGAATTCACGGTTATGGAACTTTATGTAGCCTATAAAGATTATAATTGGATGATGGACATCACGGAAGAGCTTTTAGAAAAGGTCGCCCTAGATGCCAATGGTTCTTCCAAGGCAAAGGTCGGCGAACATGAAATCGAATTCAAGGCTCCTTATGCCAGAGTGCCTATTCTCGAAGCTATAAAAATACATACCGGTTTCGATGTTGCCGGAATGAATAAAACTGAATTGGGCCAAGTGGCCAAAAAATTAAATATTGAGGTAGATGATTCAATGGGTATCGGAAAACTCATCGATGAGATTTTCGGAGAGCAGTGTGAACACCACTATGTGCAGCCCACTTTTATTATCGACTACCCGAAAGAGATGAGTCCGTTGACCAAAGAACACCGCACAAACCCGGCCTTGACCGAGCGTTTCGAGCTTATCGTCAACGGCAAAGAAATTGCCAATGCCTATTCAGAGCTCAATGACCCTATTGATCAACGCGAGCGTTTTGAAGAACAACTAAAACTATCCGAAAAAGGAGATGATGAGGCCATGTTCATCGATCAAGATTTTCTCAGGGCCTTGGAATATGGCATGCCCCCGACCTCGGGTATCGGTATCGGCATCGACCGTTTGGTCATGTTACTGACCAACAATTCCTCGATACAAGAAGTATTGTTCTTTCCGCAAATGAGGCCTGAGCGACATGTCTCCATTGAAATCGTACTAAATGATGATGCAAAACTTGTGTTCGATTTTTTAAAAAAGGCCAAAAAACTTCTGTTGAATGAGTTAAAAGAACAAGCCGGATTATCAAATAAGAAATGGGACAAAGCTATTAAAGAACTCACCAAGAACAAGGTGGCAGAAGTCAGCAAGACCGAGGACGGCCTTTTTGTATCCATAATTTCTTAAATACAGATTTTCTTGTTTTAGAATCGCAACTATTCAGCCGAGTATTTTTGAGATAAAAAAATTGTTATTTTTTTTGTAGCTCAAGGCTCATCTGAGGAGTAATAGCAGGGCTCTTGCAACGAAAATAGCCGCAGAAGTGTAGAATAAGAGTTCCTTTTTTAGCTAAAATTGACTTCTGACGAATAATTACTTAGAATCACTGAAGTAAGATACCGCCTTAATTACTACTATTGGGCGCTAATTTTGATTCTTAAACTTTCAAAATTTCTTATATTTATAATCGATAGTAATTCAATCTTATCAATTGTGAAAAAGGAAATAGCTTTTAAGAGTATTCTGCCGCTGTTCATGGCGGCCTCCTTTCTTTTATTTCAATCGTGCCAATCATCTGACCCTATTGATTTCAGCACTCAGATCAAACCCATTCTCAACAGCAGATGTATTGGCTGCCATGGTGGGGTGAAGAAAAATGGGGGCTTCAGTTTACTCTTTGAAAAAGAGGCCTTTGCGGATACCGAATCGGGCAAGCCGGCTATTATTCGCGGAGATGCTTCTGGCAGTGAATTTATTAGGCGTTTGCTCGAAGATGACCCTGAGCTTCGCATGCCCTATGAAAAACCAAAGCTCTCAGAAGAGGAAATCGACCTATTGACCCGTTGGATTGACCAAGGTGCTAAATGGGGTAAACATTGGGCCTATTCTCTACCCGAAAAAGTTGAAATTCCGACAGTAACCGAAAAGGCCGGTTTTTCTTCCGACACCACTTATCCCTTTATAAAAAATGGAATCGACAATTTCATTATGGCTCGCTTGAATAGTGAAAAACTACGCCCCAATACAGCTGCCGAAGACAATATCATCGCACGAAGATTGGCCCTAGACATAAACGGCATACCCCCTTCTCAAAAGCTATTCGATGCTTTTACAAAGGGCACACTCTCCTACGAAGCTCTGGTCGACAGCCTCCTCTCCAAAAAAACCTATGGTGAAAAATGGGCCAGTTGGTGGTTAGATATGGCTCGGTATGCCGATTCAAAAGGCTATGAAAAAGACAAAGGTCGCGATATATGGCAGTACAGAGACTGGGTCATTAGGGCGCTGAACAATGATATGCCCTACAATCAGTTCACTATAGAGCAGTTGGCCGGGGACCTCTTGCCTCAACCCTCTGTAAACCAGCTAATAGCCACCGCATTTCACAGAAATACCATGAACAATGATGAGGGCGGAAGCGATGATGAAGAATTTCGTGTTGCCACAGTACTCGATCGTACCAACACTACTTTCGAAGTATGGCAAAGCACCACCATAGGCTGTGTGCAATGCCACAGTCACCCCTATGACCCATTTAAACACAAAGAATATTACAATCTCTTGGCCTTTTTTAATAATTCAAGAGATGAGGATACCCCCGATGAATCCCCTGTACTTAAATTCTATTCTGCTGAGCAGCAAAAACAAGTGCAGCAGATTAATAGGTGGGTTTCGCGCTTTGGAAATAAAAAAATAGCCACTGATTACAAGAATTTTCTTCAATACACAGAACCTGTATACAAGGCACACATTTTTAAAGATTTTCTCAATGGATCATACGACGACCATGTGTCATTTGTACTCTGGAACAATGGTTCTTGCAAATTAGAAGGCGCATATACAAACAATGCCAGTCATATCTATTTGAATTATTCATCTCATTTTAACGGCACCAAATTAATAGTGCGTAAGAATAATGCCCAAGGCGAAATTGTAGCGGAGCTGACCATCAATAAAACAAAAGGTACTATTACTAGAAAAATTCCATTTAAAAAGATCAATGTACAAACGGATCTTTATTTTGAAACAAAGAACAATAAAGCTCCTAAAGAGGTCAATATTATCAATGTTTATTGGGCTGCTTTTTTAGAAGATATGCCCGGAAAAAGTGAACCGGGTTATGACTCTACCGAGAAGATGTTTATAAAAGTTATCAATACAAAAACTCCGACGGTGCCCATATTGGCCGAAAACCCAAGGTATATGAAACGTACTACACAGGTTTTTGAGCGCGGTAATTGGCTTTTAAAAGCTGACACCGTACAAGCCAGAACACCCCAGTCACTGAACTCGTGGAACACGAATTGGCCAAACAATCGCTTAGGCTTATCAAAATGGATGGTCGATAAAAAAAATCCGTTGACCGCCCGCACTTTGGTCAACAGAGTATGGCACCAAATTTTTGGTCATGGCATTGTCTCGACCATTGAGGATATGGGATCGCAATCAGAACCACCATCACACCCGGCATTGTTAGATTGGTTGGCACTTCGGTTTATGAATGAGCATGAATGGAGCATAAAGTCCTTGGTCAAAGAAATAGTCTTGTCAGGCACCTATCGTCAAAGTTCACAGAGCAACCCCGAATCCTATCAAAAAGATCCCGAAAACAAACTGTATGCCAGAGGCCCTCGACTACGTTTAAGTGCTGAACAGATTCGCGACCAAGCCTTGGCGACTTCAGGCTTACTGAGCTCTAAAATGTATGGCCCTGGGGTCATGCCCCCACAACCTGAAGGCGTTTGGGAAACCGTGTACAACGGCTCAAAATGGATGCTAAGCAAGGGGGAAGACCGATACCGAAGAGCCGTATATACATATTTAAAAAGAACAAGTCCGTATCCCTCATTCCTGACCTTTGACGCAGGCAGTAGAGAAGTCTGCTCCATTCGAAGAACGGTCACCAACACCCCTTTACAAGCCTTGGTAACGCTGAATGACCCCGTGTATGTAGAGGCGGCATACCAATTGGCAAAAAACATGCAAGTACCCCATGATATCGAAAAAAGCATTGCCCTTAGCTACCAAAAAGCGACCCTTTCGCAGATTTCAGAAACAACATTGAAGGCATTAAAAGAATTGTACCAAATCTCATTATCGGAGTTTGAGCGTAATTCAGGGGCCTCTGAAATGTTCCTGCATTTTGATGAAGCGCCAAGCGTAGAATTAAGCGCCTTAACGGTCGTGGCGAATGCGATTATGAACTTGGATGAATTTTTAACCAAAGGATGATGAAAGATATCGTAGAAAGACTGATTCAGGAGAAGATTACGCGAGATGCGCAAGCAAAAACACGTAGACATTTCATCAAAGAATGTGCAACCGGACTTGGCGGACTAGCCCTCGGCTCAATTCTTATGGGATGTGACCCCTTAGGAAGTACCGCCAAAAAACCAAAGATTACATTTTCAGAAAGAGACCTGAATCCGTTAGCTACCTTGCCCCCGCCATTTAGCCCAAAAGTAAAGTCGGTTATCTATTTGCATATGGCCGGATCGCCATCACAATTAGAGATGTTCGATTACAAGCCCGTACTTCAAAAACTGAATGGTCAAGATTGCCCACAGTCTCTATTGCAGGGAAAAAAGTTCGCCTTTATTAAGGGCACACCAAAATTATTGGGCCCACAGGCGCAATTTACTCAAGAAGGTGAATCTGGTAATTGGGTATCAGATTACCTTCCACATTTTAAAAAAATAATCGATGAGGTCGCTTTTTTAAAAGCAGTTCATACCGATCAGTTCAATCACGGACCGGCACAATTGTTTATGCATACCGGAAGTCCTAGGTTGGGAAGGCCAAGTATAGGGTCCTGGGTAACCTACGGCCTAGGTTCCGAAAATCAAAACTTACCCGGTTTTGTGGTCTTGACCTCGGGAGGGAATGCCCCCGATGCCGGCAAAAGCGTTTGGGGAAGTGGTTTTCTACCATCAGTATACCAAGGTGTTCAATGCCGATCTAAAGGAGACCCCGTATTATATATTGAAGATCCCGATGGCATTTCGCGAAATCTTAAAAAAAGCACCATTGAGGCCATCAATACCATAAATAAGGAGGAATACGCAAGGTATGCAGATCCTGAAATATTGGCACGGATCAACCAATATGAAATGGCCTATCGCATGCAAATTGCCGTGCCAGAGGTCATGAATATAGAGAATGAACCAGAAAACATACAGCAGATGTACGGTGTTCAACCCGGCAAGGAGTCTTTTGCCAATAACTGTCTGTTGGCCAGAAAACTTGTTGAGGATGGTGTTCGATTTGTGCAATTGTTCGACTGGGGTTGGGATAGCCATGGTACAGGCCATGATACCTCTGTAGACCTCGGCCTGCGAAATAAATGCAAAGAAATCGACCGACCTATTACCGCCCTAATATTAGATTTAAAACAAAGAGGGCTTTTAGAGGAGACATTGATCGTTTGGGGAGGCGAATTCGGTAGAACGCCCATGCAAGAAAATAGGGGCAACAAAGAAATGAGTTTTAAAGGCCGTGACCACCACGGCGATGCCTTTACCATGTGGATGGCCGGTGGCGGCATCAAAAAAGGAGCCTCACATGGTAAGACTGATGATATTGGTTTTTCGGGTATTGAAGGGCAGGTATCTGTACACGATGTACATGCGACCATAATGCACTTACTTGGCTTTGACCATGAACAATTCACCTTTGAGTTTCAAGGCAGAAATTATAGATTAACAGATGTAGAGGGTGAGCTTATCAAAGAGATTTTGGCATAACCCATTACCGATAAAAAAGAAATAAAATCAACTACCTCGATACAAGCCTACCTGCCGAAGGCAAGTATACATACGAGTATTTTAATAAGGCACTCCCTTTTTATTTCGAGCAAGAGCTTGGAGAATTAAACCCAATGTATGGCCATCGCCCCGCGATTGAAAACAACTATTATTTATATTCTCACTAGTGTGAATAAATCTATTTTTTTATGGACGTTCTAAAGCAAATCTTGGGGAGACTACACCCTCTTCTTGTACACCTACCCATCGGATTTATTGTTTTGGGGCTGTTGATGCAAGGGTACGACCGCAAGAAAAAAGAGTTCGGTAAGGCTATTGCAATTATATTTTTATGGGGAGGAATAAGTGCTGTTTTCGCCAGTATTACAGGGTATTTACAATACACAAGTGAAGGATACACCTTCGATTCGGTGAAATTTCATCTGTGGTCGGGTATACTCACAGCTATTTTTTCTTTTGTAATGTATCTGCGCTTAAGCGAATTCAAGCGCATCGATTTTCTTCAAAAAATTCCGTTATTAACCTTCTCACTACTGTTCTTCGTTTTAATTTCTTTCACAGGACATTTAGGTGGTACAATTACCCATGGCGAAGATTATCTAGTGGAGCCCTTGCCAAACGCCATAAAATCAGCCCTAGGGTTCGAAACCTTTGAGGAAAAAACCATAGCCCTCAGTGAAGAAGATTGGCAAGAGGCGATACTTTATGAAGATTTGATAAAACCCATATTGAACAACAAATGCATGAGCTGTCATAATCCTAAAAAATCGAAGGGGGAGCTACAATTACATTCTGAAGAAGCGATCTTGAAAGGTGGCGAAAATGGTGAAATCCTTGTATTGAACACCCCTGAGGAAAGCGAGCTATACAGTAGGTTAATCTTGTCCAAGGAAGACGAAGATCATATGCCGCCGAAAGAGAAGACCCAGCTTTCCAAAGAAGAGATAAAACTTATTGAAACGTGGATCGGCAAGGGCAATCCTTTTAATACATCTATTGGTGAGCTAGGTCTTGAAAAAGAGCTTTTCTCTTCCTTTTTTCCACAACAACATGATGAGGATTTTCCCGATATTGAAGTTATGGCCGCCTCCTTGGATAGCATCGCCCATGTAGAAGAAAATGGAATTCATGTAGATTACATCAGTGAATCTACTAATTATCTAAGTGTTTCCTGTATCAACAAGCCCAGTTTTTCAGATGAGGATTTTCAATTTCTAATCCCTATAGCCCAACAAATTGCCATATTGGATCTAGGGGGCACACAGCTAAGTGATTCCATTTTTAAAAAGCTAGAAAGACTACCAAATTTGACCATTTTAAAATTAGACAATACGGCAGTAACCGGAAAGGGTATTGACCTATTGGCGACCTCTGAACATCTAAAAACCATAAACCTAACAGGATCCAAATTTGAAGAACCCTATTTAAAAGCCCTGTTGAATTTCAAAAAATTACAAAAAGTATTTCTCTACAATACCAAAGCGGCTAAAGTTGGTGAACATAGCTTGAATGAAGGTCGAATTATAATCGACTATGGTCATTATGATTTACCAGCGATACAGTCAGATTCTGTCATCTACTAAGGTCAGCCATAACCGCTGTGTTAGATTAAGGTCAAGTTAAACTCTTCATTTTGTTCGCACTAACCGAAAAATAAAAACCATCAAAATAGAGTTTTACAAAATTTTCAAAAACAAAAGAAAAAGTATAGCTTAGGGGCAATAATCAACACTTATGAACTTCAGTAAAAAAGCCGGACTTTTCTTAGGGCCTATTCTTTTTCTTCTATTTTTGAATTTGCCTTTCGAACTCGTTTCCGAAAAAGGCAATGCCGTAATCGCCGTTGCCGTTTGGATGGTCATTTGGTGGATTACCGAAGCTGTATCCATATCGGTCACTGCACTTTTACCATTACTTCTTTTTCCCTTATTGAAAATCATGTCTGTCGGCGATGTAGGCGCCAATTATGGCAGCCCTATTATTTTTCTATTCTTTGGCGGCTTCGTGCTGGCCCTAGCCTTGGAAAAGGTCAATCTTCACAAACGTATTGCCCTCAATATTATAAAGATAACTGGCACTACACCCAATAAGGTCGTCCTAGGTTTTATGATTGCAACGGCATCCTTGAGCATGTGGATTAGCAATACGGCAACCACGGTCGTGATGCTGCCTATCGCCATGTCAGTCATCAGCCTTCTGACTAAGGATGCGGACGGATTTACAAAAGACGATAAAAATTTCGCCTTGAGCGTAATGTTGGGTATTGCTTTTTCAGCCAATGCGGGAGGAATCGCTACTGTCATAGGAACACCCCCGAATTCAGTTATGATTGGTTTGTTGGAAAACGAATACAATATTGAAATCTCTTTTTTAAAATGGATGGTCATCGGCCTGCCCTTTTCGATAGTAATGATAACTATAATTTATTTTGTACTTGTTAAATGGATGTTTCCTAACAATCAATTGAAATTTACGGCCTCTAAAGAGGTCATCAATGATGAGCTTAAAAAATTGGGAGCCATGAGCGGGAAAGAAAAAATGGTACTCAGTATTTTTGGGGTGACCGTTTTCTTATGGGTTTTTCGTACGGTCATAAACGAAATGATTCCCGGATTAAAATTGAACGATACTATTATAAGTATAATGGCTGCAATAGCCATATTCGCTATACCCTACAATCTCAAAAAAGGAGATTTTATCATTCACTGGAAAGACACTCAAAAATTGGCCTGGGGTATCTTGATTTTGTTCGGCGGAGGTTTGGCTTTGGCAAAGGGCATGTCAGTCAGTGGGATCGTCGATATGGTTTCGACCGCTATCGCAACCAGCGATATCAGTATTTTATTTACTGCTATTCTACTCATTGTCTTGATGCTCTTTATGACCGAATTAATGAGCAACGTGGCGCTTGTTGCCGTTTTAGCCCCTGTTGTCGCCGGTATTGCCATTGGGTTAGAGATTCCCATTTTATACCTACTCATTCCTGTTACCATGGCCAGTAGCTGTGCTTTTATGCTGCCCATGGCCACACCACCAAATGCCATTGTATTTGCCAGCGGCTATATTAAAGTGAGCGAAATGGCCCGAGTAGGCATCATCTTAAACCTCATCGCCGTAGGGCTCCTTATTCTGATGTTTCAATTTGTAATACCGTTCTTTTTCTAAAAAGCTACAAACCGCCAAAAATTATCTCACCTTATTTTAGACTAAATCGCTAATTGAAAAATAAAAATAGCTATTTAATAACCTGAGTTTAAAATGTTACAATAACAATACAAATTGGATACATTGACTCTTATACAAGCAGATCAAACCCAGTACTATTTAAAGAATACAACATAGAATTTTTGTTAAATCGCCTAACTACAGCAAAATAGGATATATGAAATCACTATACCACATACTTTGGACATTTGACCAATACAAAGAGGTCTTTCACGACAATCAAGGATTTTGAGCCCTTATGATAGCTATCTTAGACAAAGAATCAAAAGCACAAAACCATGTCTCACAAAATAAAAAGTAGCTTATATTTGGCCTGTTTGTTAGTTGCAAGTCTCATTTATTACAATGCTGATAAAGAAGTCGCCCCTCATCCGTTTTTCGGCCATACGGAGATTATAAAAGCAGATTTGGCCACTATGTCCTCAAGAGAAATAACTGAAACGCAAAAGCAACAGTAGTGTGAATTATTAATTATAGGACGATTACAAAGGCATGGGTACTACCCATGCCTTTCCTTTTTGAAAACGATTTCTTAAATGGTTCGTTAAAAGAATCACAAACCTACCTTAACGGTTAAACCATTTTAAAGTATGCACGTCTTATCTTTGTAATCATAAAAAATATAATTATGAAAAAAATAGTAGTAACAGTAATGCTTTTGGTGGCCGTGGCAACCATGGCACAAGAAAAACAAAATCACTGTATGGGTCATATGAGTGACTTGACCCCTGAACAAATGGCCACCTTACACACTAAAAAAATGACCTTGGCCCTAGACCTTTCAAAGGCACAGCAAATACAAGTCAAAAAGTTGTTCACTGAAAATGCCAAGTTCCGAAAAGGAAAAATGGCGATGTGTAAAGCCAGAAAAGAAAACGACAGCATGAAGAAACCCACCTCTGAGGAGCGTTATACCATGCAGAATCAGCGTTTAGACCAGATGATTGCTCAAAAAGCGGAAATGAAGAAAATTCTATCGCAGGAACAATATGAAAAATGGGGAAAAGCACATCATGGTAAAAGAAAGCACCGAGATGAAAAGGGAATGCGAAGTTGCAAGAGAAAAGGCTAAGACATAAAGCACTTAAATCAAAAACCTTGGTGCAAGCCTGCCTGCGGCAGGTAGGCATCTGGGGAATTAAACCCACTAGTGAGCTAGTGAGATTAAAGAGCGATATCCCCTCGGGTATATCGCTCTTTTTATTCCGTTGCCCCTAGTTTTCCGCTGCGCAATTCACAAAGGCCGAAAAAATAAACTTAGGAAAATGACCAAGGAATTATAAACGCCGGCATATAGCGGCACTATAATTCATTTATGTTTAGTAGTGGCTTGACAGGCTATACGAATACATGACCGAAAATCACCTGAAAAGACATAAAGAGAATTGCTATGCACTTACAAAGCTAAACGGTCCAAAGCATCGATAGTTTCATCCAAATCGGCATAGCTCAGGGCATCATTGAGAAAATAGCTTTCAAAGGCACTTGGCGGCAAGTAAATGCCTTTCTGCAACATACCGTGAAAATACGTTTTGAACGTATCATTATCTCCTTTCGCCGAAGTTTTAAAATCTACAACAGCCTCATCGGTAAAATGCACTGAAATCATGCTTCCAAAGCGATTTATCTGATAAGGAATACCTTTTCTTTTCAATACATTATCAAAACCTTTATGTAAATGTTCGGCCTTATCAGCTAGACTTTCAAAAATTTCAGGCCTTTGGTTCAATTCGGTAAGCATAGCCAAGCCGGCACTCATCGCCAAGGGGTTACCACTTAAGGTACCTGCCTGATAAACAGGCCCATCAGGAGCTAAATGGTCCATTATTTCAGTGCGTGCGGCAAACGCTCCAACGGGCAGTCCGCCCCCAATCACCTTTCCGAACATTACAATATCGGCATTGATGCCCAAGGCTTCTTGAGCACCTCCTTTTCCTAAGCGAAAACCTGTCATCACCTCATCGAACAATAATAATATGCCTTCTTTATTACATAGCTCACGAAGCTGGTGCATAAAACCTTCTTGAGGCACAATACAACCCATATTGCCTGCAATAGGTTCGATAATGATAGCTGCAATTTCATTTTTGTTAGCCTTGGTCAACTGCTCAACACTAGCTAGATTATTATACTGGGCCAAAAGGGTGTCTTTGGCCGTTCCTTGTGTTACGCCAGGACTATTAGGACTACCGAAAGTGACGGCACCGCTTCCTGCCTGAATCAAAAATGAGTCTGAATGACCGTGATAGCAGCCAGCAAATTTTATAATCTTATCTTTTCCCGTATAGCCACGAGCCAAACGCACCGCGCTCATACAGGCTTCGGTTCCACTGTTTACAAATCGAATTTTATCAATATTCGGAACCATTGAAATGGCCAATTTTGCCAACTGGGTCTCAATCTCAGTCGGCATTCCAAAAGAAGTTCCTTTTTTTGCCTTTTCGATGACCGCATTGATTACGGGTTCATATGCATGTCCTAAAATTAAAGGACCCCATGAAGCTATATAATCGATAAGCCGGTTACCGTCTTCATCGTATAGATATGCACCCTTGGCCTCTTTTACAAAAATAGGATTTCCGCCAACGGCCTTAAAAGCGCGAACAGGTGAATTTACACCCCCAGGAATGTACTTTTGGGCTTCTGCGAACAAGGCACTACTTCTTTGATAGATCATACGTGTTTATTAATTATTTTGAGACTTTACGGTAAGCTCTTGCCCAATTGAAATAATATTGCCCCTCATTTGATTCAAACGCTTTAATTCGTCAACAGACACTAAATATCTTCTTGAAATTGAATAGAGGGTATCTCCTTTTTGTACGGTATGGGTATTCTCGATGAATACCGATTCTTTTGGAGCATCAGGGCGTTGCTTAATAACTTCCCTATCGTATGTATACAACTGATGTTGTTCAATAAGCCCAATTAATTTTTGAGGATACCGCTTATCGGTAGCATAGCCTGCCTGCCGAAGTCCTTTTGCCCACCTTTTATAATCATCCTCTCGCAGATCGAACAAAAAAGCATAACGAGAACGGCTTGATAAAAATATGCTATGATCGCGAAATGAATACCTAGGGTGATTGTACTTTCGAAAGCACTCTCCTTTTTTGTCATCGTCATGAAAATCATAATCACCCTGCCATCCTCTATGGCATTTTATTCCGAAATGATTGTTGGTTTTCATCGCCAGTTCTCCCCTGCCCAAACCGCTTTCTAAAAGACCTTGGGCCAGGGTGATACTCGCCGGAATACCATAGGCCTTCATTTCAAATTGTGCTATTTCAGAAAAAGTATCGATATATTCAGCTACCGACGAAACCTCGAATCTCACAAACTTACCCGAATCCTCTGGTAAGGCATGGAGGCCATCACCTAGATATTTTTTGGAGTTCGTTTTTTCGGAAACTACCTTGGTCTTAGCTATATTGTTGCTGGTATACGCGGGTTTTTTCTTTGCCTTACAGCCCATCAACACGATACTCAAAACAATTGTAAATAGTAATCTTCTCGTCATATGTCAATCAATGGCAGCTGCCTGTTTTTCAATTTAATATTCATTCCTCCAACACTTTGCAATCCTCCTGTGTGAATCGCAAGAATTTTTGTGCCAGACAGAAAATAGTCCTTTTTTATCAGATCCAAAATACCATATACCATTTTTCCGGTATAGATAGAATCTAAGGGAATTTGCGTTTTTTCCTTAAAATCATTTATAAAATGTATAAGTGCTGTATTTAGCTTCGCATACCCCCCAAAATGATACTCGGTCTGTAAGGTCCAATTTTCCTTTTGTACAAATTTACGAATATCTTCATTTAAAAAATCGCCCTTGAGGGCCGAAAAACCCAACACCTTTTGCTTTGAATGTGTAGAATTAATAATTCCGGCTATGGTACCTCCCGTACCTACAGAACAACAGATAATATCAAATTCTACATCTTCGGGTACTAGAATCTCCTCACAGCCTTTTATAGCCAAGGCATTAGTACCACCTTCAGGCAAGAGATAGAACGGGCCAAATTCTTCTTTTAATTGCCCGATAACGTCTGATGACTCTTTTTTGCGATAAATTTCACGAGAAACAAATTTGAACTGCATGCCATGTTCGTGGGCCAATTGAAGCGTAGGGTTCTCTTTCCATTTTTCTGAAAGCTCCTCACCCCGAATAACACCAATAGTTTTGAACCCGTATTGTTTACCCGCATAGGCCGTAGCGGCAATATGGTTTGAGTAGGCACCTCCAAAGGTCAGTAAAGTCGTAAAAGCATTTGTTTTGGCCTCAATCAAATTATATTTTAATTTCCGGTATTTATTACCTGAAATATGCGGGTGTACCAAATCTTCTCTCTTTATACAAAGAGATATTTTCTTTTTGGATAAAAACGGGTAATCTACCCTTTGATTTTCAATCTGCACTACAATCTACGTTTAGTGCCAAAGGTATTTAATAAAACTATATGCTTTTCTTTTAGATGGATACTCTAAATTCTTCTCATTTGCATAGGCTTCTCGCTCAAAACTGATATTTTGATAGGCTCTATACCTATCCATATAAAAAATAGAACGTAGCAACCACTCGAAAATATAGAACATATAAAAAGGCAAAATCAACAATTCTTGTTGTTGCCTTAAATGTATTTTCTCATGATTAATTAGTACTCTGTCATCTTTTAGAGAATTGCTCTTTACAATAATGAAGGGCCAAAAAGACAGCCCCACATAATTTTTATAGAATACATGTTTAAAGACTAGAATCATAAATCAGTTTTTAAACGGGGCTTTATAAAGGTAATTGTTAAAAATGCACTCTGATCGATAACAGAATTATATTGCCAACAATCACCCGATTATCAGAAACAGCTATTATCGCCGTAAAACATAGGATTTTAAGAAGATGTAGCCTTCCTTATCAACAGAAAACCATTAGCTTTACAATACATACTAAAATCAGTTCTACATAATGAAGAAGATAATGCCGATCGAAAAAGGTGATTTTTACCTTTCTGAAGAAGGGTATAGGGTTTTCACGAAACAATACCACTTAAAAAGGGGATATTGCTGTGAAAGCGGATGTAGACACTGCCCATATGGCTATGACCCCAAAACAAATTCACAATAGCATACACTCTTGTTCGGCACGATTTTTGAGAACTAAGACTTCGTCTAACAAGCTATTAATTCCGAAAAAAATAATGTTATGAAAAAAATAAAAATTTTAGCTGTACCGATGCTTGTACTGCTTTTTTTAAGTTCATGCACTTCCGTTCGTGTTTTATCTGATTATGATAAAGATGCAAATTTCAACACGTATAAATCATACGCCTTTTACAAAACGGGGATTGACAAGGCACAAATATCAGACTTGGACAAAAAGAGAATTTTGAGGGCCATTGATACCGAATTGAGCTCACAAGGTTTTGTGAAATCTGAGAATCCTGATATTTTAATCAGCATTTTCACCAAAGAAAAGGAGCAAGTAGATATTTACAATAACTATTGGGGCGGTCATTATGGTTGGGGATGGAGCCCTTGGTATTGGGGGCCAGGCATTGGCGGCAACACGGTAAGCACACGAACCGAAGGTTCTTTATATATAGATTTAATCGACGCCAAAAGCAAAGAACTTGTTTGGCAAGGCAAGGGTATCGGAAATCTTGGCAATATCCAAAACATAGAAAAGAAAGAACAGCGTATACGCGAATTTGTTTCCGAAATAATGCAGCAGTATCCACCAAATGTGGTAGCGTCGAAATAAAGGGCGAGCAGCACAGTTACAAACAAAGCAAGTTGTTTCATTGGTATTCCAATGTAGCAACTTGCTTTGCGATTTTCATTCTCTCCTCATCTCTCCAAATTTGATTTTCCATTTTTATACGCACTAAGACCCCTACTTGATTAATATCTTCACAGTATATTCAATCTTTTGATTTTCGTAACTTTAGGTCGAGATAAAACAATACAAATTGTCCTACGAAAGCAATCCTATTCTAGATAAGCTCCCCAAACACCTGAAGCAATATATAAAGCCTCAGGATTATGGCGGATATACAGCCATTGATCAAGCGGTTTGGCGGTATGTGATGCGCAAAAATGTAGCGTATTTAAACAGGGTTGCGCATAGATCGTACACTGAGGGACTCAAAAAAACAGGAATCTCAATAGACCATATTCCGAATATGTACGGCATGAACCGTATTTTGAAGGAAATCGGCTGGGCCGCCGTTGCAGTAGACGGTTTTATTCCCCCTTCCGCTTTTATGGAGTTCCAAGCCTATAACATACTGGTCATCGCTTCAGACATTCGACAATTGGACCATATCGAATATACCCCTACCCCAGACATCATTCATGAAGGTGCCGGCCACGCTCCCATCATTGCCAATCCTGAGTATGCCGAATATCTAAGACGGTTTGGAGAACTTGGCCGCAAGGCAATTTCCAATGCCAAAGATTTTGAACTCTATGAGGCGGTACGGCATCTTTCTATATTAAAAGAAGCTTCGGGTACTATAGAAAAGGAAATTCAAAAGGCCCAAAACCATATTGAAGAATTACAACAAAATATGGGTGACCCCAGCGAGATCGCCCTTATTCGCAACCTACATTGGTGGACAGTGGAATACGGCCTAATCGGAACGGTAAAAAACCCAAAAATCTATGGGGCAGGACTTTTGTCATCTATAGGTGAAAGTGCTTGGTGTATGACCGACAAGGTCAAAAAAATACCCTATTCTATTGAAGCGGCACATACCTCCTTTGATATTACCCGCCCACAACCACAGCTTTTTGTAACTCCTAATTTTGCATTTCTAAGCCAGGTATTAGAAGAATTCGCCAATACGATGGCCGTGCGCAGCGGTGATCTGAATGGCATTAAAAAGCTTATTGCATCAAAAGAACTAGGTACTATTGAGCTAAGTACTGGACTACAAATATCTGGTAATTTTAAAAATGTAATCGCCTTCAAAAACAAGCCAATATATTTTCAGACTAGTGGAAACACAGCCCTTTCCTATCGTGAAAAGGAGTTGGTAGGCCATAGCACCAAGCATCATACTGACGGATTTGGTTCTCCTATCGGAAAATTAAAGGGTATTAATCTTGCTATCGAAGACATGAGTCCACGAGATTTAAAGGCCTATGCTATTTACGAAAGTGAAATTGTTTCATTAGAATTCGAAGGCGGCATAAAGGTCAAAGGAAAAATCATTACCGGCACCCGGAATTTAGGCGGAGAAATTATTTTGATCACTTTTACAAATTGTACCGTCACCCACAATGATATGGTTCTTTTTCAACCCCATTGGGGGCTGTACCATATGGCCGTTGGTGAAAAAATCGTATCTGCCTTTAACGGTCCGGCAGACTTGAATAGTTTTAATCTATCTACCCATGAACTTACGAGTACGGTCATCAAACCCGAAAAAGACGCTAAAAAGTTGCATTTAGAACAACTATATCAGCAAATTCGAGCGTTTAGAGAAGGAACAAATACTACGATTTCGCGTAATAAGGTATTCAGAGAATTAAAAACCAAACACAGTGGCGATTGGCTATTGTCAGTTGAATTATATGAGCTTGCCAAGACCAATGGCGATCAGGATTTTGTAAAAGAAATTTTAAAATATTTGGAAATCGTAAAACAAGACAATCCTAGGGTCGGTCATCTTATCGAAGATGGCTTGGCCCTAGTCAATACACAATCTACGACCTAAAAAACAAAACTCTTTAAATGACTAATATCACTATTACCATGAAACTACCGACTTTTTTTATTCTCCTCCTTTTTATTGTACACATGTCGAACGCACAATCAGAGCCAAAATATAATTATGACGAAAGCATGGTTCCTGAATTTCAAGTACCCGACCCCCTAATCACTTTTAATGGAGCGAAGATTAATACCTCGGCCCAATGGCTTGATGAGCGACGACCCGAACTGCATTCATTTTTTGAAAAAAACGTATACGGAAAAGTTCCTGGCAAGCTTGACAAGCTTTCATTTGAGGTAATCGAGCAAGGTGATAACGCTTTAAATGGCATGGCGGTACGCAAGCAAATACGGGTCACTGCTACCAAAAACAATCGCTCGCTGAATTTTACCATATTACTATACCTGCCAAAGGGGTTGTCAAAAGCAGCTGTTTTTTTAGGTCATAATTTTCACGGAAACCATACGATTGACAAAGACCCCAATATTATTATCACCGAAGCCTGGGTCATGAACGATAAGGGCTTGGAAATCTCGGATCATCGCCCCAAA
>JASFYU010000120.1:0-4629 GCA_045046905.1 Flavobacteriaceae bacterium
TTCTCGCCAAATTTCTTCAAATTAACCCGTTAGTCCTTCAAAAATTTAGCTTCGAATTGAATAAAAAATTATCTAAACTGTAAACAAAGATTAGGTCGAACTCAGGTTAAAAGGTCATATTCGTTTTTTAACTTCAAATGAAAATGCTGGACGCCCCCCTGGTGGTAAAAAAATAGACGCGTAATCAAATACATCAAAAGGGATTTCAAAAAATCTGGATTAAAATCTTTCAAACAGGGATACTTCCAACCTTTTGAAGCACAGTTAAGGGTCAAGGACAAAAAAGCTGAGAAAACCATAGCAAAAACATGGAATGTTATTGGCTATTTAGAGGGAAACGACCCAGAATTAAAGAACGAATACATTGTCCTGGGAGCACATTACGACCATTTAGGGCTCGGTGGGCCTTCTTCAAAATCACAGAAGCAGAATACCATTCATTTCGGGGCCGATGATAATGCCAGTGGTACGGCGGCTTTATTAGAAATCGCTGAAAAATTAGCGGCTGTAAAAACCCAGTTAAAGCGAAGTGTCTTGTTTATTGCTTTCGGAGCCGAGGAACATGGTCTTTTGGGCAATAAACATTTTGTAGAACACCCCTTAATTCCATTGTCAAAAATAAAACTAATGATAAATATGGATATGGTAGGTAGACTAAACAATGAAAAGCAAGTATTTATGGGAGGTGCTGGTACTTTTCCTAAGGGCATGGAGCTTATGACTACTATAGGAGAATCGCTTGGACTAAACCCTGTTGTTCATGCAGGTTCTGTTGGCGGTTCAGATCATGTTTCATTTTACAAAAAAAACATTTCGGTACTTGGAATACATTTTGGGGGTCATCCACAATATCATACCCCTGAAGACACCCTAGAACTCATCAACCTAGAAGGCGAGCAGCTCGTTTGTAATTATATTTACACTACAATTCTAGAAATTACATCAAGTTCTAACCCTATGTATTTTATACAACAGGATTAAGATTTAGTACAGCCTATCTCCATTTTATCAAGTTAACTATTCAATGAGGCATATGTACTAGTTTATTTTTCTTTCGTCATATGAGCTCATTGCTCTACTTAATTATGAAATCAATCCGATTAGGCTACTATATAGTATTAAGTCTGTTTTCCTTGGCTATACTACTTTCCGCTTATTTCTATATATTTCATTATGGCGATGTTGCTCTCGAATTTAATAAATTAGGATATCCTGATCATTTGGTTGGTATTGTTGCCTTCGGCCAAGTTAATGGACTATCAATTATCATAAGTAATTCTGAAAAATCGATAAAAGAATGGGCATATACGGGTTTTTTCATTAATTTTTTATGTGCTTTTATTGCCCATTTCTTCAGTAAACATGGGAATGGTGCCTTAGCTACCTTATTTTTGATACTACTGGACGTCCTTTATATATTAAATAAACTTTACAATAGTGAAAAAGCTAGCACGTCTGAAGTATTAAAGTTTGACTAAGGAACTTATTCTAATTCTATTAGAGAAATAGCTAAACGTGTTTGGGTGATACAGCAGACTATTTGATCTCTAATAATTCCATTTCAAAGATAAGGACTGAGTAGGGGGGAATATTTCCTCCACCAGCACCTCTCTCGCCATAACCCAAATCTTCTGGTATGAATACCTTCCATTTTGATCCTTGCGGCATTAATAGTAAAACCTCTTGCCATCCTTTAATTACGCCCGTTACACCAAAAGTACCAGGTTCATTTCGCTCTATAGAACTATCAAAGACCTTCCCGTTTATGAGCATTCCTGAATAATGTACGCTTACCTTATCGGTGGCAACAGGAATAGCGCCCACTCCCTTTTTGAGAATTTCATATTGCAAGCCGCTAGCGGTGGTATGCACTTCAGACCTTTTCCCATTTTCGGCCAAAAAATGCTCTCCCTCGGCTCTTTTCTCCCTCGTTTTTTCTTCTTGGCGCTTTCGAATTGTACTCCGAATCAAGCTTTCAGCCTCATGCGCTGACAGTTTTTCTCCTCCCTTAATAACATCTTCTAAACCAAGGGCGAAGGCGTGATATGCCAAGGTATCAAAACCAACAGATTTTAAATTCTCGCCAATACTAATACCAAAAGAATAACAGAACTTTTGTAGCTCATTTTCTAAATTTAAAGCTTCCGCTTTTTTCAAATCAATTACTTCGGCCTTCACTTCGGATAGTTGCAACTTTAATTGTGCTACCTCATTGATTAATTCTTTCTTTTTCTGCGAAAAACCAGAAAAACTAACCATACATACTACTATTGTTACTAGTACTCTTTTCATACAAAAAATGATATTACTATTATATTTGTTTTTAAATTATTATGGCAGCGCTAAGTCTGATTAGTATTGTCTGTAATTAACCGCTTGGGTTAAAATATTGACCCTTCTTTCTTATAGCCATTCCTAATTAGTGGGCTAAGTTAGCCAAAAACCAGAATATTCTGGAGACTATACTTTAAAACCTGAGTTCGACCTAATACTCAAATTGCAGGATACAAGAACGACTACCTAGTCTGTTCCTCACAAAGAGATCCTCTATAAAATCTAAGCCCTAAGGTTTTTGAGTAGCTTTTTATCGATAAAGCATTCAATATCTCAATATTTGCGCGCACTATATGCTGCTGCCCGACCCATGGGTCGGTAAAATTTCAAATTGCCTCGAACAGTTTTCCGGGTAAAGGCCGAATGACCCCTTTCATTTCCATATTCAGCAGTGTCGAAGAGACCTTAAAAACGGGCAGGCGACATTCAAGTGCTATACTATCTAACAATTGCTTGCCATTTTTTTGCAAATACGAATAGATCTCTTTTTCGGTAGCATTAAGTTCTACAAAAAGTTGCTTTTGAACGGTTTTGACCTCTTTTTCGGCGACTTCCCAATTCAACAAATAAACCAGATCCGCGGCCGAAGTCAATAGATGTGCTTTTTGTTGTTTGATAAGGTTATTGCAACCCGCACTAAACTTATCTTGGGCGCGGCCAGGAACCGCAAAGACATCACGACTATAGCTATTGGCAATATCGGCCGTGACCAAGCTACCGCCCTTTTCTGCCGATTCAATAACTACTGTTGCTTCGCTTATACCAGCAATGATACGATTGCGTTTTAAGAAATTTTCACGATCAGGGTTACTGCTGCTCCAAAACTCTGTATAAAAGCCCCCATTTTTCTTCACGTCAGCGACATACCTCGCATGAGTTTTAGGATAGATCTGGTTTAGCCCGTGTGCTAGGCATGCAATGGTCTGTAGCCCGTGTTTGACTGCTGCCTTTTGGGCGCAAATATCAACCCCATACGCAAACCCACTTACAATAATGGGGTTTAAAGGGGCAATATCCTCAATAAAACGCTCACAGAAATTCATTCCGTAACTCGTAATATTACGTGTTCCTACCACGCTAATAATCTTTCTTCCTTCCAAATTTATATTTCCTTTTTTAAAAAGAAGCATGGGGCTATCGATACAATGTTTTAAATACCTTGGGTAATCATCATGCATAAAATAGGAATACTCAATAGCATGGTCTTTAATATATTGATATTCGGCCTGTGCAGCCTCGAAGTGTTCGGCATCATGCAATCCTCTTATCGTATAAGTGCCAATACCATCAATTTTCAAAAGATGGGGCAGCGTATCAGAAAATACCGCCAAGGGACTGCCGCAATGTGTAATCAATTTTTTTGCGGTAATAGCACCGATATTCGGAACACTTTGTAATCGGAGAACTCCAATTAATTCATCTTTAGTCAATTGTAAGTTGTTCATAGTTATTCACAAAGTACATAAAATATAATGTTAATAAAAAGTTACCCCTAGGGCATCAAGCCAGTATATTTTTTTTAATATTTGCTACTATGGCATTGGAAAATTATATTGCAGAACTTTTATATCGCTACAATTGCGTTGTTGTACCCGGATTCGGAGCTTTTTTGACCCAGGTAAAATCTGCACAGATTCATGAGGCCTCCAATACTTTTTACCCTCCTACCAAGGTAATTTCTTTTAATGCCCAGCTGACCTCCAATGATGGCTTATTGGTTTCTTATATGGCCGAAGCTGAAAAACTCTCCTATGAGAAAATGCTTCAAAAACTGGAAAGCCTTAGCCAAGCATGGAAACTACAATTGGACAAAGGGGAACGTTTGCTACTTGAAAATATCGGCGAACTTCGATTGAACGAGGATAATAAAATCATATTCCAACCTTCAGATAAAGTAAACTACCACAGCTTTTCTTTCGGCTTGGCCCCTTTCGTATCGGCTCCGGCAACAAGAGAGGTTTTAAAAGAAGAGGTCGTCGAATTAGAAGAGCGTATACCGTTTATTATCACCCCAGAAGAAAGAGAAAAATCGGCCTTTAGCACTAGACCTTATCTAAAATACGCCGCTATTTTCTTATTGGCGCTCTCCACGGGACTATCAGGTTTTCACGTCTACAAAGAAACCAAAAATACCCAACAACTTGTTCGTCAAGAGGCTGAACAAGCAATTTCGAAACAGATTCAGGAAGCCACTTTTTTTGATGCCATACCCCTTGAACTACCGAGCCTTACTCTGAACGTAATTACCAAAAATAAAAATGTACGCATGCATCATATTGTGGCCGGAGCATTTCG
>JASFYU010000121.1:0-15815 GCA_045046905.1 Flavobacteriaceae bacterium
CCCATTGAGCACACCCACAAAAATCGGGGTTTCGTCTTTATAGTCCTCGGCAATTTTCTCCGCTATCGATTTAACGGCGGCCTGAATTTCGGCCTCGCTCAAAAACGGCTTAAAATATTTATCGTGAAGTTTTATCAATGTTTTGATTTCATTTTAGCGGATGGCAAATATACCAATTTGATTTCTCTTTTTATGAAGCTAAGCCCACGTTTTAAGATTTAGCTGTATTTTTGTTGTGTACCTAAAAACAAGACATAAAGAAATATTAATGGAATACTTTTCTTCTGACTTTACACTAGGAATCTTAGGCGGCGGGCAGCTGGGTAAAATGCTATTGTACGAGACCCGAAAGTGGGACATTCATACCAAGGTTATGGATACCTCTGTTGAGGCGCCTTGCAAAATTGCCTGTAATGAATTTGTACTTGGCAATCTTCTAGATTTTGATGATGTTTACAATTTTGGAACAAAGGTAGATTTGCTCACTATAGAAATTGAAAATGTCAATGTCGAAGCTCTAGAAAAATTAGAGCAGGAAGGTGTAAAAGTATACCCGACAACAAAGACCTTACGGATTATACAAAATAAGGCTACACAAAAATTATTCTATCTTGACCATGGTATTCCGACTGCAGGTTTCAATAGGTTTGCCTATAAAAGTGAAATTGAAGACAGTATTGCCAACGGTGCCCTCAACTTTCCATTTATTTGGAAAGTGGCCCAGTTTGGTTATGACGGCCAAGGTGTGAAAGTAATTCGAAAACTAGAAGACCTTGAAGGCTTACCTACCGGAGAATGTATCACCGAGGAACTGATCCCCTTTAAAAATGAGCTTGCGGTTATTGTGGCAAGAAATGTCAGTGGCGAGGTGAAAACCTACCCTGTTGTAGAGATGGAATTTCACCCAGAAGCCAATCAGGTAGAGTATGTTATTTGTCCTGCACGAATCGACCCTAAAGTAGCTGAAAAGGCAGAGAAGGTAGCCTTAAAGGTATCTGAAAAAATCAACCATATAGGTCTGCTAGCGGTCGAAATGTTTCAAACCCAAAATGATGAAATATTGGTGAATGAAGTAGCGCCAAGACCTCACAATAGCGGCCACCATACGATTGAATCTAATTACACCAACCAATTTGAGCAACATATCAGGGCTATTTTAGACCTTCCTTTAGGAAACACAGCTAGTAAGCTTGCCGGTATTATGGTGAATTTAGTAGGAGCCGAAGGGCATACCGGTGATGTCGTCTATAAAAATATTGAAGATATCTTAAAGTTAGATGGTGTTATCCCTCATATTTACGGCAAGAAACAAACCCGCCCTTTTCGAAAAATGGGCCATGTGACAATTGTGAATAAAGATTTGGCGAAAGCACGAAAGATAGCAAGAGAGGTAAAAGAAACGATAAAGGTAATCAGCACATAAAAATCAAACATGAGCAAAGTAGCCGTAGTAATGGGAAGCACGAGTGACCTACCCGTAATGCAAGACGCCATTGATATTCTAAAAGGATTCGATATTGAGGTAGATGTAGACATTGTCTCTGCTCATAGAACCCCAGAAAAATTATTCGATTTTAGTAAAAATGCCCATACTAATGGCTATTCGGTGATTATTGCCGGCGCTGGCGGAGCGGCACATTTACCCGGCATGGTAGCTTCTTTGTCTCCCCTACCCGTTATTGGCGTACCCGTAAAAAGCAGCAATTCAATTGATGGGTGGGATTCTATCCTTTCTATTCTCCAAATGCCCGGTGGTGTTCCTGTTGCTACAGTCGCTTTGAACGGAGCAAAAAATGCAGGCATCTTGGCAGCACAGATAATCGGAAGTTCAGATAAATGCGTTCTTGATAAGATTATTCTTTACAAAGAAGGCCTAAAAGCAAAGGTCATTAAGGGAGCTGAAGAAATGAAAAAAGGAATGTAATATATTATTCACGCTTACAAGATATGGTCAACCTTCGGAGACCTTCCTCTTTGTGTTTTAGACATTATACCCCTCAACAAAAAACCTTCAACTCTCATTACTAACAACAATCAACAAATACATGAACCCACTTCTTACCCCATTTGATACCGCACCCTTTTCCAAAATCAAAAACAAGCATTTTAAACCTGCTTTTTTACAGGCCATTAGCGATGCGAAAGCTGAAATTGATGCAATCACCAACAGTACTGATGCAGCAACTTTTGAAAACACCCTTGTTGCCCTAGATTATTCGGGTCAGCAATTGGATCGGATTTCGAGTGTGTTTTTCAACCTTAATTCGGCCGAGACCAATGATGAGATTCAAAAAATAGCCCAAGAGGTTTCTCCCTTATTATCAGAATTTAGTAATGATATTACGTTAAATGAGGCACTATTCGAACGCATTAAAGCGGTGTACACCCATAAGGAAATAGACTTAACCATTGAACAACAAACGCTATTAGACAAAAAATACAAGGGTTTTAGTAGAAATGGAGCCAATTTAGCTGAAGATAAAAAGAAACGTCTCAGAGAAATAGATGCCGAAGCAGCAAAACTGAAACTCACTTTTGGCGAAAATATATTGGCAGAGACCAATAAATACCAAATGCAGCTGACCAATGAGAATGATTTGAACGGACTGCCAGCCGGAGCAAAAGAAGCGGCGGCACAATTGGCAAAATCAAAAGAACTCGATGGCTGGTTAATTACGCTAGACTACCCCAGCTATATTCCTTTTATGAAACATGCCACAAACCGGCAATTACGAAAAGAACTCTCTCTTGCTTTTGGCTCCAAAGGGTTTAAAGGAGATGCGTTAGACAATCAAGAAAACATATTGAAAATTGCCAAGCTCAGACATGAAAGGGCGAATTTACTAGGGTATAAAACTCATGCCCATTTTGTTTTGGAAGAACGTATGGCCAAGACGCCCGAAAAAGTAAATGCCTTTTTAAATAAACTCTTGGAAAAAGCAAAACCCGCAGCGGAAAGAGAATTCAAACAGCTTGAAGGTTTTGCAAAGGAATTAGATGGCATCGACAAATTACAAAAATGGGACGGTAGCTACTATTCAGAAAAATTAAAGCAAAAGCTGTTCAATCTCGATGATGAGATGCTAAAACCTTATTTTAAGTTAGAGAATGTAATTGCCGGGGTTTTTAAAGTAGCCGAAAAACTCTTTGGACTCGCATTTAAAGAGGTTTTCACTGTAGATAAATACCATGAAGAAGTAAAGACCTTTGAGGTGTCTGATCAAAAAGGAGATTTTGTTTCTCTTTTCTATGCCGATTTTCACCCTAGGGAAGGAAAACGTGGCGGCGCCTGGATGACCTCTTTTAAACCGCAATATGTTGAGCATGGCAACAATATACGACCGCATATCTCTAACGTCTGCAACTTTACCAAACCTACCGAAAGCAAGCCCTCTCTACTTACTTTTAATGAGGTCACCACCCTTTTTCATGAATTCGGCCATGGCCTGCACGGTATGCTAGCAAATACCATATACCCAAGCCTATCAGGCACCTCTGTCTATTGGGATTTTGTAGAACTACCAAGTCAAATTTTAGAAAACTGGTGTTATGAAAAAGAAGCTTTGGAGCTTTTTGCCACGCACTATGAAACTGGCGAATTGATTCCTATGCAACTGGTTCAGAAAATAAAAGAATCGGCCACTTTTCAAGAAGGCATGGCAACCCTTAGGCAACTGAGCTTTGGATTGCTCGATATGTCATGGCACGGAGCAGACCCTACTCCTATCACCGATGTAAAGGCACATGAAACTGAAGCATTCAAAGGCACAGACCTATACCCTGACACCCCAGATACGTGTATGAGCACGGCTTTTGCTCATATTTTTCAAGGAGGGTACTCCTCTGGTTATTATAGCTATAAATGGGCTGAGGTCTTAGATGCCGATGCCTTTGCCTATTTTAAAGAAAAGGGCATTTTTAATAAAGAAGTGGCAACCAAATTCAAAGACAATGTACTTTCTAAAGGCGGTACAGAAAACCCTATGGAGTTGTACAAACGTTTTAGGGGTGCAGAGCCAAAAATCGAGCCTTTGTTAGAAAGAGCTGGCTTGATCAAAAAAGCAACCTAATTCCGCTAGCTTACTTAAAACTAGTCCCAGTAAGGCTTACCATCGCTATTTTGAAGAAATTGCCCAAACTCCAGAATACATAGTCCCTTTTGAAGAAAATGCTAAATATCAATTCCTAAAAAGTTTAGATTCTGCACAATTCGCAACAGCATGGGCTTTTAGTCACAATGTTGGCGTTTTCACATATCGAGATAGCGTACATAGAAATCCTGACTTTTTCACCATACTAGACTTAAAGCTATCTAGCAAATACATGAACTATATTGAAGAAGTCGGAAAAGACGACCCCTATTTCAAAAAATTGTGTAAAGAATTCGAGACTATCGGAAATCTGTCTGCAAGTTCAGGGTCTTGGTTTCCAAAAAATCACGCGAATTTTGATTTTAATATTCCTAAAAATAGATTATGGGCGACCATCTATCTTTTAGGAAGAGAGGAAACCTATGACATAAAACTCGATAGGTATTTCAAAAATTAGTTGAAACCTGAATTCGACCTAATCTTTGTGTACAGTTTAGGTCGAACTCAGGTCAGTACAGGGGTGCTGTTTTAAAAAACAACAAATAGTTAAGGTAAAGGCAATGAAATGGTTATTTTTATTGCGCAAAATTTATTTAGGACAGTACTAAATCAACAAGCTCGACCCAAGGCTAGGCGCTATGCTTTCGAAAAAAGGCAATCTTGAGTACTCAGAAACAAATTATAAATAGCAAGCAATGAAAAACATAATAAAGCCTTTAATCATAAAATTAAATACCCTTAAAACGTTCCTATTTATTTGTTTTTTCTCTTTTATTTTTAATGGTATCGCCCAAGTAAATTGGACAAACGATGGTGATTCTTATTACCGCTTAGACAAAAATAAATTGCTTAGCTATACCCTACCCAATCATGATGTAAGAACAGTTATTTCAAAAGAACAACTTACCCCATCTGGGAAAACGAAACCTATAAAAGTTGCTCATTTTTCATTTTCAGTAGACCAACAAAAAGTATTATTGTTTACCAATACTAAAAAAGTTTGGAGGCTTAATACCAAAGGAGACTATTGGGTTTTTAATTTAAAAACAAATACGTTAAAGCAAATCGGAAAAAGCCTACCTACTTCATCTCTGATGTTTGCAAAATTCTCTCCCGATGGTAATACGATAGCTTATGTCTCCGAAAACAATCTATATAGTGAAGATTACGCAAGTGGTAGCATTCAACCTTTAACTACAAATGGTACAGTTTCCTTAATAAATGGCACTTTTGATTGGGTCTATGAGGAAGAGTTTGCTTGTAGAGATGGCTTTCGTTGGAGTCCTGACAGCAAATCTATTGCCTATTGGCAGATTGATGCCAGTGCAATAAAAAAGTTTTATATGGTAAACAATACAGATTCAATCTATTCTCAATTGGTGCCTTTGGAATACCCTAAGGTCGGAGAAAATCCGTCTGCATGTAAAGTAGGGGTCGTAAAGCTTTCCGACGCTAAAACTACTTGGATGAATGTTCCTGGAGACCCCGCTCAGAACTACTTAGTAAGAATGGAATTTATTCCTACTACTAACCAGCTTTTAATTCAACAATTAAACCGAAAACAAAACAAGAGCAAATTATATATTGCCGATGCTTTAAAAGGAAGCACTACTAGTATTATTGAAGAATCAGACAAAGCTTGGGTAGATGTATTTCAAATAGGCAACCCTTATGAAATTGATTACACAAATAATTTTAGCTTTTTACCAGAAACAAACAGCATTCTTTGGGTATCTGAAAAAGATGGATGGAGACACTTATATCAAATTTCTTTAGAAGGAAAACCAGAGGTGCTAATCACAAAAGGCGAATACGATGTTATCGATTTAAAACACATCAATTCAAAAGAAGGTTACGTGTACTATTTAGCTTCACCAGATAATGCTACTCAAAAGTATTTATATAAATCGAAGCTAAACGGAAGAGGGAAAAACAAATTATTAAGTCCCAAAAACTTAAAGGGAAGCCACGATTATTCTTTTTCTTCTAATGGCAGCTATGCAGTACATACTTTTTCAAATCACTATACGCCTTATTCGAAAGAGTTTATTAGCGTTGCCAATCACAAGGCCTTAAATGAAAAAGAAAGTATCATTACTACGGCGAAAAGATTGGAAGAAAAGCCAACAACCGAGTTCTTTACCATAACAACCCAAGATAATATTGAAATGGACGGATGGATGGTAAAACCAACAAATTTTGATTCGAAGAAAAAATATCCTGTGGTGTTTTATGTTTATTCAGAACCTGCTCGTGCGACCGTAAACGACATCTATAATATAAGTAAAAACAGCTTGTATAACGGAGATATGGCCGAAGATGGATACCTCTACATTTCATTAGATAATAGAGGTACTCCTGCTCCAAAAGGACGCGCATGGAGAAAGTCAATTTACAGAAAAATAGGGATTATTAATATAAATGATCAAGCAATGGCCGCCAAAGAAATCTTGAAATGGGATTTTGTCGATGCCGATCGAGTAGCTGTTTGGGGCTGGAGCGGTGGAGGATCTGCCACATTAAATTTAATGTTTCAATACCCTGAAATCTACAAAACAGGAATTTCAATCGCTGCGGTGAGTAATCAATTAACCTACGATAACATTTATCAAGAACGCTATATGGGCCTACCTCAAGAAAATATGGAAGATTTTATTGTAGGCTCCCCCCTTAGCTATGCCAAAAATTTAGAAGGGAATTTACTTTATATTCATGGCACTGGTGATGATAATGTTCATTATCAAAATGCAGAATTGCTGTTAAATGAATTGATAAAACACAATAAGCAATTTCAGTTTATGCCCTATCCAAACCGAACGCATGGTATTTATGAAGGAGAAGGTACAAGAGCGCATTTATCAACCTTATATACCAATTACTTAAAACTACATTGTCCTCCTGGAGGACGATAATATTTGGTGAAAAAAATTCTTTCCGAGCTGAGTTTGACCTAATATTCAATGTACAGAATGTAAATAAAAGCTAAACTGTAAACAAATCTTAGGCATAGCTAGCTTGATAATAAAACAAAAAACTTCCCTTTTTAAAATTTGATGTTTTCACAATTTCATTTATTTATCTTTTTCGTAAAATAGGAGAACATTCATGCAACCTTCTCAAGAAAACTATTCGATACGCTAGAGTAAGATGACCCCTTTAATTTAAGAATGGGCTATGCGTTACTCTAGAGAATAGTGACCCCTTAGTCCGAATAATACTATGCAGGCTCTAGAGCAAGTTGATCACTCAGCTATTTCATCTTGGTTTACTTGATGGTTATTTAAAACCATCAGAAGATAGCCTAGGATCTGAAAACCATAGCAAGAATTCTTGCGGCCCGTTAAAACACGATAAAGAATTACGTACTTAAAATTAAAGTAAACCGTTTTTAGATAACCACACTACTTGCTTTTTCAAACTCAAAACCGAAAGCCGCATTATTTCCTAGCAATTCCGCTTGTAGCGATAACACCTATCTACCTTTAAAGGCGAAATTGAACTATTATAGACTGTTTTGAATTCAATCATTCTAATCTAAGAATCATTTCTTCATCCAGGCATCATAACCACCTTCTAGGTTTACAACATGTTTATAACCCAGAGATTCTAATTTTTCCTGAGCCTTGGCACTTCGACCTCCCATTTTGCAATACACATAAATAGTCTTATCCTTGTCGACCGTTTCGAATTGATCAGCAAAATCTGCATCGAACCAATTAATATTCATTGCATTGTCTAAATGCCCTTCAGCAAACTCCTCGGGGGTTCGAACATCTACTAAAACAACATTTTTAAACTCTTTTTGTGAAACATCTGCGATAGGTTTTGTCTTTATTTGTGTGCAGCTTTGATTTACGAACAACACTACTACTATAGCAATAAGAAATCTCATATGGGTTTTATTTTTTATCAAAAATAAATAAAATTCTGAAACTGACTGTCCCCGAGGTAAAGCCCCTTTAAAAACAGGCAAGCAAAGGGGTATTTCGTTGATTTCATTTTAGCCCAGAGTCCTCGGTGCTAAAAACCAAAATTTGGTATTTCACCTCACCCGAAACTAAAAAAAGGTAGTTCTGACCGCTACCAAAGAAAGGTAAATCGGAAACCCTGATTTGCCGACAAGCGGGCCCGAGGCAGAGCCTAGAAGAATTCTATTATATTAAAAACAAAATTCAATTAAATTCATTTACTTTTGATGCGAGCAAAAAAACACATGGCAACACACCAATTACATCCGAATAGCTGGGTAGATTCTTATGCCGACTATCTTTTCAACTATGCGGTGATACGGGTAAGCGATGCTGAAATTGCCAAGGATTTGGTGCAAGAAACATTTTTCGCCGGACTAAAATCGGCCAAAAACTATAAAGGAGACGCCTCAGAACGCACTTGGCTCATAGCTATTTTAAAGCGAAAGGTCATTGACCATTATCGAAAAACCAATTCTAAAAAAGGCAAGGCTGAAGTACGCATGAGTTATAGTGCACAAAATGATTCAGAGGGTGATTGGTTAGAGGAACAAGTGGCTGATCCATTCAGTTCTTTCGAAAATGATGCCATTGAAAATAAAGAATTAGGGCTAGCGATTCAGGAGTGTATCACCAAACTACCCAAGAAACAATCTATGGTTTTCACTATGAAAACTATACGCGGCATGGATACCGAAGATGTTTGTAATGAACTAGGCATTAACCCGTCTAACCTCTGGGTGATGATACACAGGGCGAGGACAGCCCTTATGGGTTGCCTTAATCAAAATTGGTTTAAAGTATGATGATATCTTGTGACAAAGCAGTAATAATCTGTAATAAAACACAATATAAAGAGGCTTCTTTTTGGGAAAAGACTAAACTTAAACTACATATACTCTTTTGTAGTACATGTTCCGTTTTTTCAAAAAAGAATACCCAATTTACCGTTCTCTACAAAAAAGCACATTTTCATAATCTTTCAGAAGGGGATAAAACCAAACTTAAAAGACAAATGCAGGCCAAACTTTAGATATAGCTTTCTAAAAGCCATAATACGATTAACCACCCAATAGGAATTGCCTCTACCCAAAAAGATGCAAAATATTTAGTTTGATTTCTTTTGGTTATATACATCATTACACCAAGACCCAAAAATAGAATTCCTTTTCCAATAATATCCAAGAGGGTCAGACTGTCTTTAGAAAAACTTAGAAAATAAAATAGTACCCCCAACATGGCAGCCAAGCTTTTTGAATGGGTAGCACCGTAACGTTGAGGCAGAGTCCTTAACTCTGGCGAGTCATATTTCAAATCTCTAATTTCAAAAGGCACTAGTAATATAAGTACTAAAACAAAGCGCTGAAACGCTTCAATATACACATCCCAAACTACTGCTTTTTTGAAGGCTATCACCGGCAATATCACGGTGGCTATCGCCCATACCAACCCAACCAATATGATTTTCAACAGCCCTTGATTTCTAAGGTTAGGAGTTTTTGGCAAAATAGGCACAGCATATAAGCCCGTCAGAAAAAATATTACCCCTAGACCCAACCAAGTCTCAAAAGTCAAAAAAAAGGCATGATATAGAGCCAATATCAAGGCGATAAAACTCATAAATTGAATATTCTTATGATATCTATTAGCCACAAGAATATATTTTTCAGCCTCTACTCCATATTTTACGAAATTATAACATGCCATAGTGCCGAAAAACATTGAAAACGAAAGATGTTCGTCGACTTCAAAATTCATAATCAAACCTGTTGCCAAGACCAAAGAAAAAACTGCCAATGCCACATGAATACTTGCGTCGAGATAAAAATCAAAAACACATTTCAACCACTTCATTGAACAAAAATAACCAAACTGTTCATAACCCCTCAGTTTGGTTAAAAACTTTAACCAAACCCCTGAATAAAACATCCTTTTTAAGAGAATTAATCCTTAATTTTGACAAGTTTTTTCAACAAACTACCACCTATGGCAGAGGCAGACCTGCCTCACCATTGGAGAGGATTATAGGGCGTAAAAGGAGCCAATCTTAAACATTTCGATGCCTACCTACCCAAGGCAGGTAGGCATCGAGGCATTAAACCTATTAATGGGAATAAAAAATATGAGAACAGATTTATTTTCAAAGCGCCATATCGGTATTGGGGAAGAAGATTTTCAACACATGCTAAAAACTATTGGCACCGAAAGTCTTGAGCAACTTATCTCCGAGACAATTCCTGACGACATCAGGCTCAAAGAGCCTTTAAATCTAGATGCTGCCTTGAGCGAACACGAATTTCTGTCGCATATTCAAGAGCTATCGGAAAAAAACAAGATCTACAAATCGTATATCGGTTTAGGATATCACGAGAGCATCACCCCATCGGCAATCAAAAGGAACATCCTAGAGAACCCAGGATGGTATACGGCATATACTCCATATCAGGCAGAAATCGCACAGGGAAGGTTAGAAGCCCTTTTAAATTTTCAGACTGTTATAAGCAACCTGACAGGAATGGAACTGGCCAACGCCTCACTTCTCGATGAAAGTACGGCAGCAGCCGAGGCCATGACGATGTTGTTTGATTTGCGCTCAAGAGACCAAAAGAAAAAAGGCGTGATGAAATTCTTTGTTTCCTATGAGGTCTTGCCACAGACACTTTCTCTCCTACAGACCCGTTCAAAGCCCATAGGTATCGAATTGGTGGTAGGCGATCATAAAACATTTACTTTTGGAAACGACTTTTACGGTGCTCTACTACAGTATCCTGGAAAATATGGCCAAACCTATGACTACGCCGATTTTGTGCTCAAGGCAAAAGAAAACAACATCAAAGTGGCCGTCGCGGCAGATATTCTGAGCCTGGTATTGTTGCGACCTCCAGGAGAATTTGGGGTCGATGTTGTAGTAGGCACAACACAACGCTTTGGTATTCCCCTTGGTTATGGCGGACCTCATGCAGCATTTTTCGCCACAAAAGAAGAGTACAAAAGAAATATTCCCGGTCGCATCATCGGGTTAACCAAAGATACCGACGGTAAACCGGCCTTACGTATGGCCTTACAAACCCGCGAACAGCATATCAAAAGAGACAGAGCCACCTCTAACATTTGTACGGCACAGGTATTATTGGCCATAATGGCAGGCATGTACGCCGTCTATCACGGACCGAAGGGATTACAATATATTGCAGAGCAAGTGCATTCCAAAGCCAAGACCCTAAGTCGCTTATTGGAAGAGATTGGATTCAAACAATTGAACTCTTCATTCTTCGATACCCTCAAAATACAAATCGACAACACTACCAAACTCAAAGAAATAACAGAAAAAAACGGAATAAACTTGAATTATGTCGACACCGAAACAGTTTCCATTTCCTTAAACGAAGCCACTAGCGATAAGGATATTAAATCACTGGTAGCCTGTTTTATGCAGCTCGATGGAATACAAGAAAACCAAGGCTTTTCAAAAGTCAACAAAGACGTACTTCCGGTTTCGATACAAAGAACTTCTTCCTTTTTACAAAATGCCGTCTTCAACTCCTATCATTCCGAAACCGAATTAATGCGCTATATCAAAAGATTGGAACGCAAGGACCTCTCCTTGAGCCATTCTATGATTTCTTTGGGTTCTTGCACTATGAAATTAAACGCCGCCTCAGAAATGCTGCCTTTAAGCATGGCGAGATGGGGAAACATTCATCCTTTTGTCCCTATCGATCAGGCCGAAGGCTATCAAATAGTCTTAAAAGAATTGTCGAAGGACCTGAGTACTATAACGGGTTTTTCGGACACCTCCTTACAACCTAATTCAGGAGCACAAGGTGAATATGCCGGACTTATGACGATACGCGCATATCACGAATCTAGAGATGAAGGACACCGTCATATTTGCATCATTCCGGCCTCTGCGCATGGCACCAATCCAGCCTCTGCCGTAATGGCGGGTATGAAAGTGGTGGTCACAAAAACAGATGAAAAAGGCAATATCGATGTCGCCGATCTCGAAGAAAAAGTACGCTTACATTCAGACAACTTGGCTGCTCTTATGGTCACCTACCCCTCTACTCACGGGGTTTTCGAATCATCAATAAAACACATTACCAGATTGATCCATGACCATGGCGGACAAGTGTATATGGACGGTGCCAATATGAATGCGCAGGTGGGGCTGACCAACCCGGCCACCATCGGAGCCGATGTATGTCATCTAAACCTTCATAAGACCTTTGCCATACCACATGGCGGCGGCGGGCCAGGAGTAGGTCCCATTTGTGTGGCCGAACAATTGAAGCCTTTTTTACCGGGAAACCCGGTCATAAAAACTGGAGGAGAAAAAGCAATTACGGCAATTTCAGGCGCACCCTGGGGTAGTTCACTGGTTTGTTTAATCTCTTACGGATATATCAAAATGTTGGGTGAAAAAGGCTTGACCCATTCCACAGAAATTGCAATTCTAAACGCTAATTATATAAAACACAGATTGAGTACGAAATTCGATGTTCTTTATACCGGTGAAAAAGGACGTGCAGCGCATGAAATGATAATCGATTGCAGACCCTTTAAACAAAATGGTATTGAAGTTACCGATATAGCAAAACGATTAATGGATTATGGCTTTCATGCACCCACGGTTTCCTTTCCTGTGGCAGGAACCCTGATGATAGAACCCACCGAGAGCGAGAGCTTATCAGAATTAGACCGTTTTTGTGATGCCATGCTATCTATACGTGAAGAAATTGATATGACCTCGGCGAGCGATTCGAACAATGTTCTCAAAAATGCACCACATACCATGGAAATGCTAACTAATGACGAGTGGAATTTTCCGTACACCAGACAAAAGGCGGCCTTTCCTTTGGCATATATCTCTGAAAATAAATTTTGGCCCAGTGTTAGGCGTGTTGATGATACCTATGGAGACCGTAATTTAATATGCAACTGCGCTCCTATGGAACACTATATGGAAGCTTAAATAAATCAACAAGGCCAGTGCGCACAAGCCTTTCAAAATTATTAGAAAGCCTGTTCGGCAAGGTGTCCCTGATTTTTGTTTTTAAATGAACATCGTATAATTTACTATGCACGCATACCTCTTACACCCTTTAAGGTATATCTTGTATCTCCAAACCCATATGATATTATGAACATTGGCATTACTGGTACAGGCTGTTATCTTCCCCCAGATATAATCGGGAACAGTGATTTTATGGAGCATGAATTTTTGAATATGGATGGAAGTCCGTTTATACACTCCAATGACATTATCATTGAGAAATTTAAATCTATTACAGGTATTGGCGAAAGAAGATATGCCAAAGACCATTTAAACACTTCTGATTTAGCATTCTTCGCCGCGGAAAAAGCCATTGCCGATGCCGGAATCGACAAGGAGAGCTTAGATTATATCATTTTTGCCCATAATTTTGGCGATGTTTCTTATGGCAAATCTCAGGCCGACACGGTACCCAGCCTTGCTACAAGGGTCAAACATCATCTCAAAATAAAAAATCCAAAGTGCGTAGCCTATGATCTGTTATTCGGATGTCCAGGATGGATCGAGGGGGTAATACAAGCCAAGGCCTTCATCAAAAGCGGTATTGCAAAAAAATGCCTTGTCATTGGTGCAGAAGCACTTTCTAGGGTCGTGGATAAAAACGACAGAGACTCTATGATTTATTCCGATGGTGCTGGAGCCGTAATCATCGAAAATTCGAAAGATACAGGTGAAATTTTGACTCACTCATCGGCCACCTATGCTAACGGAGAGGCGAATTATCTATTCTTCGGGGAATCATACGACAAATCTTCAGAAGACAGCCAGCGCTATATAAAAATGTACGGGAGAAAAATATATGAATTTGCTATCTCCCATGTACCACAGGCAATGAAAGATTGTTTAGATGAAAGTGGTATTGCAATACATGAGGTCAAAAAGATTCTTATTCATCAGGCCAATGAAAAAATGGACGAGGCCATCGTAAAACGTTTTTTTAAACTATACGACCTTGAAATGCCATTGGGAGTAATGCCCATGAATATCGAACAACTAGGAAATAGCTCGGTAGCCACCATACCCACACTATTGGACATGATTAAACGCGGAAAAATCAAAAATCAAAGTATCCAAAAAGGAGATGTTCTTATCTTTGCAAGTGTTGGCGCCGGAATGAACATCAACGCCTTCGTTTACAGAGTTTGAAAATGGTGTCAATTTTCTTTGGCTTCAGATTAGGGTGTTTTCGATTTCGCCCTAGAAACAAAGAACTTTTAACCAGAAACCTAGTTAATACATGTACGAAAAGACCCATCCGAGCAAACGTTTTCTACAGACACTTCACTTTCTAAAAAAACATATCTCTACTGATGAAACTATTCTGGATTTAGGAACCGACAATCCCTTTTCCAAAATAATGAAGGCCGAAGGTTTTACCGTAGAAAATACAAGAGGAGAGGATTTGGACCTCGATTACACAGCGGCAACAAGCTCCTCAGCTAAGGTAGTAACAGCCTTCGAAATCTTTGAACACTTGGTCGCTCCTTACAATATTCTCAAAGAAATAAAGGCAGATAAATTAGTAGCCAGCATTCCGCTGCGATTATGGTTCTCATCGGCCTACAAAAGTAAGACCGACCCCTGGGATCGCCATTACCATGAATTTGAAGACTGGCAATTCGACTGGCTTTTAAACAAAGCAGGCTGGGAAATCGAGGCTAGCACCAAATGGACCAATCCTGTAAAGAAAATTGGAATCAGGCCCTTGTTACGCTGTTTTACGGCCAGGTATTACATTGTTTACGCTCGGCGTAAATAATCACAGTAAGTCGGAACCTCGCGGCACAGACTACCTGCAAAAAAGGTAGGCCATTGAAAAATAAAAAACCAATATTGTTTTCAGTAACGCACTTAATAGTTAAATTTATTTTATTACCACTAGTGGCAATAAGCCCAATAATTACAAAGTAATCTTTAGATATTACAATTTGGCACTTGAACACACTATGCAATACTATATCATCATTCCTGCTCATAACGAAGAAGCTTTTCTAGCATTGACCCTGACCTCGGTCATGAATCAATCACTGAGACCAAAAAAGGTAATCGTAGTAAATGATAACTCTACAGACGCAACGGAAACCATTATTAATCGATATATAGCTAAGGATTCGCTATTCGAAAAATTGAACACCCTCTCCACAACAGCGCATATGCCCGGCAGCAAGGTCATCGATGCCTTTGACAAAGGTCTTAAAAAACTTGATCAAGACTATGATTTTATTGTAAAGTTAGATGCCGACATTATTTTACCAATCGACTATTTTGAAAAAATAGCATATATTTTCAAAGGCCGACCAAAGGTAGGTATTGCGGGCGGCTTCATCTATGAGAAAGATGGTGAGGAATGGAAACGCAACCACCCTATGAACAAAGACCATGTGCGAGGGGCTTTTAAGGCCTATTCAAGAAACTGCTTCAAAGCCATTGGCGGTTTGAAAAACGCCATGGGATGGGACACCGTAGATGAACTGTTAGCACAATATCAGGGTTATGAGATTTTTACCGATGATGCATTAAAGGCAAAGCATTTACGCCCGACCGGAAACGCATATAATGCAAAGGCAAAACTGTTACAAGGAAAAGCCATGTACACGATGCGCTATGGGTTTTTGATTACCTTGATTGCCTCCTTAAAAATGGCATGGAAGCAACAAAAGAAGAATTCCTTTTTTGATAATATGTATAGATCGGAAGAGC
>JASFYU010000122.1:0-10929 GCA_045046905.1 Flavobacteriaceae bacterium
GGTTTTTTAGATAAAAAGAAAAAAATGGATATTGTAGCACATTTAAAATGGCGGTATGCCGTTAAAAAATTCAATTCGAAAAAAATTCTTCCCCTTGAAAAAGTGGAAAAATTAAAAATGTCATTCAATCTAACGGCTACTTCCTACGGCTTACAGCCTATAAAACTATTGGTAGTAAAAAATAAAGCGCTGCAACAACAGCTGGTATCCTATTCCTATAATCAACAGCAAGTGGCTCAGGCATCACATGTATTGATTATTTGTATTGAAAATAAAATCGATAGCGAGTATATCACTCGTTATTTTAATCAAGTCAAACACATCAGAGGTACTAGTGATGCGATTTTAGACCCCTTCAAAGATGACATGGTCGCTAGCTTCTCCAAAAAAGAGGAACAGGAAATTAGAGAATGGGCCGTAAATCAAGCCTATCTAGCCATGGGAAACCTACTGACCATCTGCGCAATAGAGAAAATTGATTCATGCCCAATGGAAGGTTTTGAGTCCGAAGAATATGATAAACTACTCGGGTTGGCAAATAAAAAGTTGACATCAGTACTGGTGCTTCCTGTTGGCTATAGGGCCGAAGACGATATGTTTTCAGGGCTTAAAAAAGTGCGGAGAAATATAGATGATAGTGTGATTGATATTTTGTAGAGGGGCGAAGTAATGAGTAATGAGTAATGAGTAATGAGTAATGAGTAAAAAAAAGAAAATACAAAAGTAGAAAGTAAAAAAAGAAAATACAAAAGTAGAAAGCACAAAAAAAGAAGGCAAATGGTGAACACAAGAAACCACCAACAAATAACAATTAACGACTAAGCTATACTACAATGCCAGGATTTGAACTTTTTGGAGATAAAGAAAGAAAACAAGTGCAAGACGTACTCGATTCGGGCGTATTAATGCGCTATGGTTTCGATGGTATGCGCAATGGGCATTGGAAGGCCATTGAACTAGAAAAAGCATTGGCAGAGCGAATGCAGGTAAACTATGTGCAATTGGTGAGTAGCGGCACCTCAGCCCTAACCATTGCTCTAGCCAGCGCAGGAGTAGGAGCAGGCGATGAAGTGATTATGCCCACCTTTACTTTTGTGGCCAGTTTTGAGTCCATTTTAGCAATAGGAGCTATTCCTATTTTAGTCGATGTCGATGATACCCTGACCTTGGATCCAATAGCGGTTGAAAAGGCCATAACAAAAAACACTAAGGTTGTCATGCCCGTACATATGTGTGGTTCTATGGCCGATTTGGGCGCTTTGAAGGCTATTTGCAGCACATATGGATTGCTATTATTAGAAGATGCCTGCCAAGCCATAGGCGGTAGCTACCAAGGCAAACCCTTGGGTAGCTACGGAGATATTGGTTGTTTTTCATTCGATTTCGTAAAGACCATTACCTGTGGTGAAGGTGGGGCGATAATTACAAATAATGAACAATATCATAGGAATGCTGACCGGTATTCGGACCATGGGCACGATCATATAGGTAGCGATAGGGGAGCGGAAAGCCATGCTTTTCTGGGGTATAATTTTAGAATATCTGAACTACATGCCGCTGTTGGGCTGGCACAAATTCAACGTTTAGATGAGTTTTTATCCATTCAAAAGAAGCATTATGCCGTTTTACGAGAAGCCTTGGAGGCCATTCCTGAAGTTTCTTTCCGGCGGGTTCCAGACGGTGGGGTAGAGAGTTATGCATTCTTGAGCTTCTTTTTAGCCGATGAAAATACGGCAAAAGCTACCCATAAAGCGCTGGCAGCAGCAGGTATCGATGCTTGTTTTTACTGGTATGATAATACTTGGCATTACTATCGCAAGTGGGAACATTTGACAAATCTAAAATCCTTGGGGAAATTGCCACAAGAAATTCATGACCGATTACCCGATTATAAAAAGGCTGATTTTTCAAAGTCTGACCATTGGGTAGGGCGAAATATTTCATGCTTGATTAAGCTGGGCTGGACAGATGATGAAGTGAAGCAACGTGCTTTAAAAATGGCAGAAGTCATTCGAGGAACAGTTTAGGTATACCACAGATACCCAGATTTGGATATAACAGGCATTCATTTTCTGATTATAAAATTATTGCGTTTTTGCTTTCCCAAGCACTCGGAGGAAGCCTAGCTGTTCCGTAGGCGGGTAATCTGTTTTAAAAAGGGGAGACTGCCTCATTTTACTGAAAAAGTAAAACTCGTAGTGACGTATATCAATTATCGGAAACTCTTTAAATAGAACTCGACTTAATACGGTACATATTCAACAATCTCTAGGCCATACCCAACAATTCCTATACGTTTGGTCTGTGTACGATTGGTAAGTAGTTTCATTTTTGTGATATCGATATCATGAAGTATTTGTGCTCCAATACCAAAATCACGAGTGTCCATATCAATTTTAGGGGCTTTATAAATGCCTTTTTTTTGCAGTTCTTTGAGTTCGGCCAATCGCGATAATAAGTTGAGCGATTCATAATCTTGATTGATAAAAACTATGGCGCCCTTGCCTTCGGTATTGATGGCGGCAAACATATTTTCCAGTTTTTTATCTGGATTATTTGTCAGTGTTCCTAGAATATCATTATTGACCAAGGTAGAATTGATGCGGGTCAAAACCTTTTCATCTTTTTTCCAGCTTCCCTTGGTCAGGGCTATATGTATGTGGTTGTTCGTTGTCTGCTTATAGGCTCGTAATCTAAAATCTCCGAAACGGGTCGTTATTTCAAAATCCTCTTTTTTTTCAATAAGGCTATCATGTTCCATTCGATAGGCAATCAAATCTTCGATCGAAACAATTTTCAGCTTAAACTTTTTAGCGACTTTAAACAATTGTGGCAAGCGCGCCATACTACCATCCTCGTTCATAATCTCAACAATGATTCCTGCCGGTTTCAAACCCGCTAGTCTGGCAAAATCGATGGCGGCTTCGGTATGGCCCGTTCTACGTAAAACGCCACCTTCCTTAGCTACTAGGGGAAAAATATGCCCTGGTCGCAGCAGGTCGTGCGGTCTGGTCTCCGGATTTGTCAAGGCATATACGGTCTTGGCCCTGTCCGAAGCCGATATACCCGTAGTAACACCATTTCCTCTTAAATCTACAGATACGGTAAAGGCGGTCTCAAGAGGATCCGTATTATTGTTGACCATCATATGAAGACCAAGTTCTTTGCAACGCCCCTCGGTAAGGGGGGCACAAATAAGGCCCCTGCCATGTGAAGCCATAAAATTCACGGTCTGAGGGGTCGCCAGCTCGGCAGCCGCCAGAAAATCACCTTCGTTTTCACGGTTTTCATCGTCAACAACAATAATGACCTTGCCCATGCGTATATCGTTAATGGCCTCCTCGATGGTATTTAGCTGTATGTTTTTTTCCATACTCGTAATCATGTAGTCGTAATTTTGTCTTTCTTTTTGAATAATCTCTTGAAAAAGTCTATCACTCCCTCAAAACTCATCAGCCCCTTGTCAGCAGTTGCTCTTTTAGTCAAAACAACACCCAAAGGTAACATTATCAATGTAGAAAACCATGCCCCTAATATCGGACTCATATTCCCCTCTTTGGCATAGTTACCTGCGAAGACTCCAACAAAATAATAGACCAAAAATAGAATAATGGCAATCACCATTGGAAGTCCCATACCACCTTTGCGAATAATGGCCCCTAAAGGCGCGCCCACAAAAAACAGGATGACACAGGATAAGGCCAGGGCATACTTCTTGTGCAATGATAAAATATGAAGATAGTATATTTTATACCTTCTATCCATCTCTTGTTTTTTGCCCTGAATCGATGTGATAACATTGGTAGTGGCATTTTTAGCAGTACTTATCAATTGAATTCTTTCCCAGTCCTTGAATAGATCTGTAATAGCCTCTATCGAAGGCTTCGATGTATCGATATTGGCTATCAATGCCTTTTTTTCGGCTGTTAACATTGTATCTCTTGCCCTTGCCATTTCTTTACCGCTTAGGGTGCTATCTTGAGTCTTGATAGGTATAAAGAAGCCCATACGGTTCGATATATTCTTCGAAAATGAAGTTACGATCCTGAGATTGTCTTTTTTAAGTGAATCGATATCCTTGATCAGCCGTGAAATATTCTTCATCTTATCGGTACTAATATTCAGGTCCTCTTCCATATCCTGATCCATATCAGGAATTTCAATATTCATGCGATAAATCTCAAACTTGATCGCTGCGAAAGGCTGCTTGCGCTTCTTCTTGTTGTTTTTGCTAACTACGTCCTCATAATAATGGCCATCACGCAAGATCAATTGAATGATATCGGAAGTCTCACTGCTGACCAATTCGCCTGTCTTTGCCTTGATTACCGTACTATTGATGTTTGTTCTGGTTTTTTTATGTATGGTTACGTTCCTTAAAAACCGATCTTTTTCGCCATATTTTTCATCAACCTTGATATTCATGCCCTCGAAATCACTAAAGATTCCTTCCTCTATGGCCGCGGCAGGTTTTACCTTGGCAATATTCCTACGCATATTATAAAACTTCTGTTGGGAAATGGGAATAACGTTATTGGCAAAATAAAAGGTGACACCACCAAGAAAAACAATAAAGAAAATAAGGCTCAACATCGCGCGTTGCAAAGAAATGCCCGAAGCCTTCATAGCTGCGAATTCATAATTCTCGGCAAAAGTTCCGAAAGTCAAGATCGATGAAAGGAGTACGGTAAGCGGAATCACCTTATCCATAAGTTCAGGAGTAAGGTAAAGAAGAAACTTTCCGATGATAAGTATATCAAGACCCTTGCCCGCAACATCATCTATGAACAACCATATCGCCTGAAATATGAAGATGAACATCAATATGATGAACGAACTAAAAAAATTATAAAGAAAGCTCGATAAAATATACCGGTCTAGAATTCTCAACGTGCTAGTTTCTTATGATGTAGTATCCTTGATTTTTGTACTTGTCCTCATCAAAAGTAAATAAGGTTTTTGATATAGGCTGGTCTGTTTTAAAAGAATTAACAGTAATTGTGGTCGTAGTACCATTACTGCCTGTTTGAATAAGCTTATAAATATGTTTGGTACCTACATCTACGCCCAAAAGAATTGTTTTAATTTCGGCATTGGTGTCAATGGGGGTCAATTTCACATATTGAATCTTTCGACCCTGTACATTTTGGAGAATATCCCATTTGTAATTATGGCCTTCTTTATAAAAGGTGAGCATTTCTGATGGCGTGAATGAATTTTCATCCTCCGATTTATCCTCAATGGTAACTTCTTCATTTTCCTCGACTATGGTGTACACTTTTTTGCCATCATATATCTGTTGTGCTCCAAAGAAATTGGCCGAGTACTTGTCTCCTTCCATGGTCACCTCTCCTCTAGTTTCTTGATTAACATCTGCTTCCTCATTATGTAATACAAACTTAAAATCTACATAGATATTATCATAACTTTTCACCTTGTTGTATACCTCGTCTAACAGGGCTTTCGCCTTGCTAGAATTTTGCCCCATAACTGAGCTTGTCACCACTACTATTGCTAAAAACAACAACTTCTTCATATTCTATTGATTTGTCTCATTATTTAATAAAAGCTCTAAAGCGTATAGGTCAGGCACTAGCACTTGTCTGGCCTTACTGCCTTCGAAAGGCCCCACAATACCAGCGGCTTCGAGTTGATCTACAATACGCCCAGCGCGGTTATAGCCCAATTTCATCTTTCGCTGAATCAAGGAGGCAGAACCTTGCTGCGCTGTAACAATGACCTCCGCGGCATCGCGGAAAAGGACATCTCTCTCAGAAATATTATAATCAATACTTGTGCCAGAATCCTCACCCACATACTCGGGCAGTTCGTATGCTTCAGGATAAGCCCTTTGTGAACCAATAAACTCTGTTATCTTAGCTACTTCAGGGGTATCAACAAAGGCACATTGAATTCTTGTCACATCATTGCCTTGGGTAAAAAGCATATCTCCACGACCAATTAATTGGTCTGCGCCTTGTGAATCTAAAATTGTCCTAGAATCAATCTTAGAAGCCACTCGAAAAGCAATACGCGCAGGAAAATTCGCTTTTATAATACCCGTTATTACATTTACCGAGGGGCGTTGTGTGGCAATGATTAAATGTATTCCGATGGCTCTGGCCAATTGTGCCAAACGCGCAATAGGAGTTTCTACCTCTTTACCAGCTGTCATGATTAAGTCGGCAAACTCATCTATAACCAAAACAATATAGGGCAAGAACTTATGGCCGTCATTCGGGTTTAGTTTGCGCGCCTTGAACTTAGTGTTGTATTCCTTGATATTACGAACCAAGGCGAGTTTTAAAAGTTCATACCGATTATCCATCTCAATACAGAGTGAATTCAAAGTATTAATTACTTTGGTATTGTCAGTAATAATGGCCTCCTCTGAATCGGGGAGTTTTGCCAAAAAGTGTCTTTCAATTTTGTTATAGAGGGTTAACTCTACTTTTTTAGGATCTATCAAAATAAATTTCACCTCGGCCGGATGCTTTTTATATAAGAGAGAGGTTAATACGGCATTCAATCCGACTGATTTTCCTTGCCCTGTAGCACCTGCCATGAGCATATGTGGCATTTTAGCGAGATCCACTACAAAGGTTTCATTGCTAATGGTTTTACCAAAGGCAATGGGCAGTTCCATTTCAGCATTTTGAAACTTGCTCGAGGCAATTACCGATCGCATTGATACGGTAGTCGCATTTTTATTGGGCACCTCAATACCAATGGTTCCCTTACCGGGAATAGGAGCTATAATCCGAATACCAAGTGCTGCAAGAGATAGGGCGATATCATCTTCTAAGTTTTTGATCTTAGATATTCGCACACCGGCCTCTGGTACAATCTCGTACAAGGTAACGGTAGGCCCTATAGTAGCTTTAATCTGTGCAATGCCAATCTTATAATTACGTAGGGTCGAGACAATCTTATTCTTATTCTCCTCGAGTTCCTCCTTGTTTATGGTAATGCCGCCGGCGGCACCGTGCTGATCTAAAAGATCAATTGAAGGAAATTTATAATTACCGAGTTCCAATGTCGGGTCGAATTCTCCAAAATCATCCACTAGCTTATCGGCCAGATTATCATTCTCTTCTTTTTCTTCAACAATTTTTCCCACTTCCATGGCGAGCTCGTCCTTTACAACCTCTTCAATGGTATCCTCTTCTGGTGGAACATTTATCTCAAACCCATCAAGAACAGGGTCTTTCTCTAATGAGGGAATATCTTTCTTATGCGTATAGGTATCAATAACTATGGGTGACTCGTCCTCGGGTTCTACCTGAAAAGTAGCACTTTCTGCGCTAGGTCTACTTTTAAATTCATCGGCAATGGAGGCTGTCTTTTTTTGAAAGTAGTCGGAGATACCCTCGGGGCTCAAACCAAAAAAGCGTACTAAAATAAAAATTAGCCCAAAGAGAAGCAGCAAAAATACCCCGATATTTCCGGTATAATCCTGTAAAAAGTCATTCATTTCATAGCCTATCAAGCCACCCAATAATGGCTTCTCATTAACAAAAAAGCCTAGGGCTATAGAAATCCAAATTACAAAAATCAGCCCCCATATCCATTTTTTAAGAAGTCCTTGCTTGGCAAGGCTCAGAAAAAGATACAGTCCGCTTATAAAAAGGAGAAACGGAAAAACCAATGCAGCAAGCCCAAACCCCTTGTACATAAAAAAATGACTTACGCTGGCGCCAAATTTATTAAGTAAGTTCTTTGCTTCCTCATTGCGGTCGGTAAATTCGGTCAATAGACTCTGATCGTCTTGCCAGGTAAAATAAAAGGATATAAAAGAAAAAAACAGGGCGACACTGAAAAGCATGAGCAAGCTTCCCAATATTATTTTATTTTGTTTTGAAGGCTTGAGGCGTATTTTTTTTGCTGGTGCCTTTTTTTTAGCCTTTGTTTTCTTTTTGACCATTAATTTGATAACATTGTTTGCAAAAATACATATAACCAAGTTCTTATAAAATAGCGTACCAAGCTTTCCTTTTTTTCGGTTCAAAAGCAGAAAGAGCTATTGCACATCGAGCCGCCCTTCAATAATTCGATTCATATAATCTTGCATAAATCCGTTGGCCATTGCTTTCATCTGCTCGGTTTCTCTTTCTTTTTCTGACATTAGGTTATGAGTCAATCCCTTATCCGCCATATGATATAGCCCCAGTGCCTTATCTTCATTGCCCATATAAATAAGGCTATCTTTTAGAAAGAGAAGATTGGTGCCCGTATGGGTAATGACAAAGGGTGACCTAATAGTGTCGCCCACTAAACTATTGCCCCAACTTCGAAACGGTTTTTTATACCCGGCGATGGTCATCAAAGTAGGATAAATATCAATTTGTTGCGCCAATGAATTGTCTACCCCCGAATATTTTCCTGAGGGATCAAAAATAAGAAGAGGCAACCCAAAGCGATTCACAATTTTAGAATATTCGTTATAATGTATTTGGTTGCTATGATCACCGGTTATTACAAAAACGGAATTCTGATACCAGGGTTCCTTTGAAACCTTATCAAAGAATTTTTTTAATGAAAAATCAGTATAGCCTATACACTGATGCATATCAATATCACCTTTAGGAAACTTACCCTCATACTTCTCAGGTATAATATAGGGTGTGTGTGATGAAACGGTAAATATTGTACTCATAAAAGGTTGCTTCTTTTCAGACAGTATATTGGCCGTAAAGTCTAAGAAGGGCTCGTCCCAAATACCCCAAATACCGTCATAATCTGCATCGTTGTTGTATTCTGTCATTCCGTAGTAGTGATCATAGCCAAGGACATTGCCAAAACCCAAAAACCCCATAGAACCGTTGGGTGCCCCATGAAAAAATGAAGTGTCATAATTCATTTCATTAAGTGCCGATACAATGGATGCAATTTTTTTATTGGCATATGGCGAAGAGGTATAGGCGGTTTTAAACGAGGGTATACCCGCCAATATAGATGACATCGCATGTATCGATTTTCTTCCGTTGGCATAGGCATTCGGAAAAATCAAGCTGTGTTTCGCAAGAGAATCAATGAATGGCGTATAGCTTTTATAGTTCTCAATATTCATCTCTTTATTAAAACTACCTGCATATTCTCTGCCAAAACTTTCAACGATAATGAGTACTATATTGGGTTTTTCAGAAACCTCATTGTCATATTGTTTTATAGGCTGAAAAGTTGTGTTTATAAGGTCTTGTGACACGCCTTTACGTTTTTTAAAATCGGTAGCATTAAAAGTTCTGATAATAGCAAAGGGCGTGTTCAGCACAATATTCGCATGTTCAGGACTTCTTACATGCCTACTGGCATCAACAAGATTAATGGGGCGCGTACTATGCTTAAAGTCACCACGAATACCGCCAATAGTAAGTATAACGACAAGAAAAAAGGCCAGGGTAGAACTGCCAAAATATTTTAGTTTGCCGGCATAGGAGACTTGAGTTGTATTGATTTTTTTGTACAGTCTGACCCAAATATAAGCACATATAAAAAATAGTAGAAATACGTGCCAATAATCTGTGATAAAGGAAAAGATCAAGCCCCCTTTATTAGGCTCCTGACGAATAGATTCAAGAGCGGCCATTGTTGATCTTGTAAAGGTATATTTGTAATAAATAAAATCTACAAAATTAGTGGCGTAGGCTATAAGGTTGGTAGAAAAATACAACCATATCAATACCCTTTGAAATGGTTTTGTGGTATTAATAACTAAGGGCAGAAAACTGAGTAGAATAAATAAAAGGTTGACATAGAGTATTGCCGCACTATCGAAACTAAGACCCCAAATACACATTGAAAGCAATTCGGTAATACCTTCTATTTCAAAAAGGTCTTTGTTGAATAGAAAGAAAAGGATTCTGGCAATAAAATAAAATAGAAAAGCCAGCGCTAAACGATATATCGTGACGGCATGCTCTCTTAACCGATATGAATCTTGCATAAAATATGTTTCTTCCCACTGCTGGGAATACGTTCATATTAGAAAATTTTTGGCAAGTAAATAATAAACCCGACAATAATGGAGCCAATTGAAACTAGCATTACCGCCCCAGCCGAGATATCTTTTATAAAACCGATTTTTGTATCGAATTCAGGTTGAATATAATCGGATACTTTTTCTATGGCCGTATTCAATCCTTCGGTTCCAAGTACAAGAACAATGGCAAATATTTGAAGAATCCATTCTATTTGTGAGATTTGATAATAGAACCCAAGACCCGTCACCACGAGGCCCACAAAAATTTGGGCCTTAATACTAGCCTCTGTCTGTATTAAAAGTACGGCGCCACGAAAGGCATGACCCACGGCTTTTATCCTATTTTTCAGAAAAGAATCTTTAGGCATCAATCAAAGCTTCTAGTGCAGCTTTATAATTGGGCTCCTCAACAACTTCAGAAACTTGCTCTGTATAAACAACTTTTCCATTTTTATCGAGAATTAATATGGATCTGGAAAGCAGCCCTTGTATGGGGCCATCTACATATTCCAAACCATAGTCTTTTCCGAAACTACCATTCCTGAAATCGGATAACATCTCTAAATTTTCGATACCCTGTGCTTCACAAAATCTTGTAAAGGCAAAAGGTAAATCTTTAGAGATGCACAATATTATTGTATTGTCTAATTCAGCAGCCTCAGTATTGAATTGACGTACAGAATTGGCACAAGTTCCGGTATCTATACTATGAAAAATATTCAACACCACTTTTTTTCCTTTGTAGTCTTCTAATGAAACATTCGAAAGATCAGTTTTTGCCAAACTAAAAGCCGGAGCAATGCTGCCCACTGCTGGCAAATTTCCTATGGTATGTATTTCGTTTCCTTTTAATGTTACCCTTGCCATAATTTTTTGATTTTATTGAAGTGTGAAAGTAAAAAATTTAAACTTTAAAACCTGAGTTTACTCTAATATAGATCGGAAGAGCA
>JASFYU010000123.1:0-14982 GCA_045046905.1 Flavobacteriaceae bacterium
ATTATATAAAGAAAAAAACGAACATAAAATTTTGGGTTAACACCATGCTGACTTAAATCGGGGAGGTGAATAAAAAAAATAACGAGGAGCCCTAAGCTTACTACTTTTACCCACTGCCATTTTTTGGGTCGGTCAAATTGCTCGATTAAAAATTCTGTACCAATTAACCAACTGACCCCGAGTAAAAAAGTGAGGAGAACCCCGTTGAAGTGATCGAAGAGATTATTCGAATCAATTTCAATGAGGTATATAAAGAAGAGACTACCGATAATACACCATGTTAAGCTTATAGGAAATCTCTTAAAAGCATGTTTGGCATTACCTGCTACCTCTTGAAGGGAAGGAAATATCATGTATAATTTTTAAATTAAAGATACGGACATATTTGAACATAAATATCGTTCTTATAGTAACGGGCATATCTAAAAGTAATTTTAGCAGATGGTAAAAAAATGACTTCAGAACCAGAGTTTTAAGCTCTCGAAAGCAAACCACCTTGATGCAGTCTCGATAGCTCGTGAGGGTATTAAACCCACTGGTGGGAATAAAGAGGCGGTACAATTTTGGTGAGGCATGGTTTGTTTTTATCAGATAACAATAAAATGACGCAACCGACCATGGGGTTTGTTTTGTCAATAGTAGTCAGCTATTTATTTTGCAGGTATCAAGATGTACAAGGCTGAAGTATCGACAAAGAGTAACTTTGGTTAAAATAAAAAGAGAATTTTTTAAAAAACAAACCAGGTGGTTTGCAAGATTTAGAACAGTGATAGCTGTTTTGCTGGACTTTCATGCTCCAAAAGCCATTTTTTACGAGGCAGGCCACCGGCGTAGCCGGTTAGTGAACCATCGCTGCCGATGACGCGATGGCAAGGAATCACGATCCATAAAGGATTCTTGCCGTTGGCAGCTGCTACGGCTCTAATGGCCTTCGCATTACCTAAAGTCTTTGATAGCTCGAGATAGGATATTGTTTTTCCGAAAGGAATTTTTTGTAATGCCGTCCACACCTTTTTTTGAAAGTCGGTACCTTCAGGGTTTAGCGTTAAACTAAAGACTTCTCGTTTTCCTTCGAAGTATTCTTGTAGTTGATAGGCGGCATCTTCCAAAACTTCAGAAACTATTCTGGTCGGATCATTTTCATTGTTTAATATTGATATGGCGGCCAGCCCTTTTTCATCACCTTGCAATTTGGCAATTCCTAAGGGGGTTTGTATGTATGCTGTTTCCATCCTAATCTGTTTTCAAGACATGCTCTTGGTATCGTCTTCAATAATCCCCAGCCGTTTGGCCCTAGCTTCCCAATTCTTACGTGCTAAATGTTGTAAATCTTCGACCCCGTCACTTTCATCCATGATTTCTAGTCCAAGCAGGGTCTCTATCACATCTTCCATGGTCACCAATCCACTGACAGAGCCATATTCATCGACCACTAGGGCAATGTGTTCTTTTTGTTCAATCAGGGTTTCGAATAATTGTGGAATAGGGGTATTTCGTTTCGTAATCAAAATATCTCTTTTTATGGTGTCAAGTGCTGCTTTTCCTCGTTCATAAATAATTTCTTCGAGCACATTGTCTTTTAGCACATATCCGGTAATGGTATCCATACTTTCTTTGTAAACGGGGATTCTAGAAAAAGAAAGCTTTGGGTTGTCTTTAAAAAAAGCCTTAATAGATAAACTTTCGGGGGCCGTTTTCATTACCGTTCTAGGCGTCATAATGTCTTTTGCCAATATTTCATTAAAGCGCAAAAGGTTTTTTATTATTTTAGATTCTGATTCTTGAAAAACGCCTTCTTCATGTGCGATATCAGTCATGGCGGTAAAATCTGCTCTACTTAGCACACTGCCATGATGCCCTTTTTTTCCGATAAGTTTGGTGAAAAGTTGCAGCACCCATAATAATCCGGTCCATTTTAGAACCCAAACCATGCCTTTTAGCGTTATGGTGGTTATTTTTGACAACTGTTTCCAATAGGTGGCCCCGATTGTTTTCGGAATAATTTCCGATGCTACTAAAATTAAAATGGTCATCAGCGTAGATACTACGCCGACCATAAGGTCTTCTGTAAATTCAATGCCTAAAATTGATTGTTGTTCATTGCCGTAGATACCGGCATAGGCAATCTTGGCCTGTACGCCGACCATAATGGCCCCAACCGTATGGGCTATGGTATTTACGGTAAGAATTGCAATAAGCGGTTTGTCTACGTCTTTTTTTAAATTTTCTAGCCCGTTTGCATAACTGACCCCTTCCTTCTTTTTAAGGTTGATGAAAGTGGGGGTGACACTCAATAGTACCGCTTCTAAAATGGAGCAGATAAAGGAAAAAAAGATAGATATAGCAGCAAAAAATAGGAGTAATGCCATGAAATTTAAATAAGTATGACTAATGTACTCATTTATGAAGATATTCAATCGTAAACCGGGGATGCTTTTATGATATATAAGCGCATTTATTATCTTTTTTATGAATTATTTTTTCTTGAATCAATGGTAATTTTAGGGGATAACAGGAGTTTAAAATGTATTCTCACCAGTGGGTTTACTGCCCTGTCGATAGCTATCGAGACTGCATCGAGGTAGTTTACTTCAATTCCTAACCTTTCCTGTAAAAACACTGGGCTTATCAGCCCCAGATGCAAAGGGGTTTCCAGAGGATCGTCTAAAAGAAACTATTTGGCCTATATGCCATAAGGCATCGGCAATAGGGCCGTTTAATTGATTCCAGAACGGAAATTCGGATTGTTCCTTATCATTTTTAAAAATAATTGTATAGTTTTCGAAGTCAGCGGCAGAGCTGTTTCGTAGTATATCGGCTGCTTCTTGTATCAATACTAGCGTTTCTTTTCTCTTGCCTTGAAAATCAAGTTCAGGATATTTCTTTCCGTTTATGTTTGGCCTTTGATTTGCCGAATTGTTCACTACACGTACCAAACCCAAAATATGGTCTATAGTATCTTCTGTGGTCCTAGCTTTATTGTTGGGTTTAAAACTTAGGTCTTCAGGTCTTAAGCCGTCTGTGGCCCAATAAAATCGAAAGCCTAGGCCGTCTAATAATCTAGCGGTGACTGTGCCTGCGGTATAAGTTTCAGAATATTCATCAGGTATTTCTCGGTAGGGTAGATCCATGGTTTTAGAAGATTGCGAATATATGATTTGAGCAAGAATCAAAAAGACGAATAGAAGCGTTACTTTTTTCATTGGACAAACAGTAAGGAATTGATTTAGTTACTTAGGGCGAACTCAGGTTTCAAGCTTTGTTTATGTCAGATTATTGAAATGCTAGAGTACTATTATTTTTGCTGCTGATCTTGAGTAAAACCACTTTGATAAAAAACCTGATGTAGGGCTGAACGAATATTCAGGCTATATAGGTTTCTATTTTCGCGTGTGGGGTTTACCCTATTGGAAAGAAAAATAAATACCAATTGGTTTTCAGGGTCCGCCCATATAAAAGTACCCGTAAAGCCACCATGTCCAAAGCTTTTAGGGCTCGCTTCTTGGGCTGGGTAGGCATCGGCAAGAGGCAAATCGGCGTTGTTTAACAAAGGCTTGTCAAAGCCCAATCCTCGCCTATTTTCATTTTCAGGGTATTGTACGGTAATAAATTCCTTGATGGTTTTTTTCGATATATAGCGTTTGCCTCCATAGCTGCCATAGTTTTGGTACATCTGCATGAGTTTCGCTAGATCATTCGCCGTTGCAAAGAGGCCGGCATTGCCTGAAATACCCCCTAAAAGAGAGGCGTTCTCATCGTGAACCCAGCCTTGGGTCAAGGCATGTCGAAATAGGGTGTCTTGTTCGGTCGGCACAATCTTGTTCGAAAAATGTTTTGTCTTGGGGCGAAACCCAAAGGTAGTGGCACCTAGGGGCCCATAAAAATGCTGTGCCAAATAGGATTCATACGATTGGCCGGTCAATTGTTTTATGAGCTGTGGAAAAATCAAGAAGGTCAGGCCTGAATACTTGTATTTTTTATCGTGCGATACCTTAGACCGATTGATTATTCTGTACATTTTTCGATTGAACCTATTCTTTACGAATAAGTGCTCATAGGCTTGGTTCTCAAATCCGGGTCTTGATACCGTTTTGACGAAGCGTTTTTTTATCGCGCCATTTTTTTTAAGTACCTCATTGAGAAATATGATGTAGGGAGTCAAGCCTGCCTGATGTGCTAAAATTTCTCGAAGCGTCAACTCTTTTTTGTCTTTTCGATTTCGCCAAGGTTTCCAATAGCGGCTAAAAGGGGCGTCGAGATTTAATTTTCCCTCATCTACCAATTTCATTATAGCCGGTAATGGACCGGTAATTTTGGTGACCGAAGCCAAATCATAAATATCATTTAAGGCCACGGTCTGAACCGAGTCGTAGGTGTGAAACCCATAGGCTTTATGAAAGATAATCTTGCCGTTTTTGGCTACTAGTAGCTGGGCACCTGGGAAGGCCTCATTTTTTATACCTTTCGTTATTATTGAATCTACTTTAGTATGTATGAATACGGAGTCTAAACCCACTTCGGACGGACTCGCATACGACAGTTCAGTTTGTGAAGAAATGGATAGCTGAACAGAGGTATCTTCTTGGGCATGGGCATTTGTGACAAATAAACCAAGTAGTACAAAATAGATATATTTCATATATAGATGACTTTTAATAAGTTACGATAAGAATTTTGAATATTTTTTACAAAAGAGATGTCGTTTTTCGCAATGGCCTTATCCTAGCAAGCGAACCACATCCTTGGCGAAATAACTCGCAATAATATTCGCCCCAGCTCTTTTTATGGCCATCAATTGTTCAATCATAACGGCATCGTGGTCGAGCCACCCTTTTTCAGCCGCAGCCTTCAGCATGGCATATTCTCCAGATACTTGATATACCGCGACAGGCACATCGACTTCATTTTTGATTTCACGAACAATATCTAAATAACATAGGCCGGGCTTGATCATTACAATATCAGCCCCTTCCTCAATATCCATCTGGGTTTCTTTTATTGCCTCGAAGCGGTTAGAAAAATCCATTTGGTATGTTTTCTTGTCTTTTGGAACATTCGCAATATCTACGGGAGCCGAATCAAGGGCGTCACGAAAGGGGCCGTAAAAAGCACTGGCATATTTGGCGCTATAGCTCATAATACCGGTATCAGTATACCCCTCTTCTTCTAGTGCTTCTCGAATGGTCAATATTCTACCGTCCATCATATCACTGGGTGCGACAAAGTCTGCCCCGGCCTCGGCATGTGAGATACTCATCTCGGCTAACAGCTCAGCGGTTTCATCATTTAATATCTTCCCGCTTGCTACAATACCATCGTGCCCATAGGATGAGTAGGGGTCTAGGGCGACATCAGTCATGACCAGCATATCAGGGCAGGCTTCTTTCACTTTTTTAATAGCCAGCTGCATGAGACCGTCAGGGTTCAACGCCTCAGTACCTTTGTTGTCTTTTAGGGCATCAGGTACCTTTACAAAGAGTAATACGGCACAAAGACCCATATGCCAAAGTTCTTTCACCTCTTTTTCCAAATGGTCTAAACTCATGCGGTAATAATTGGGCATTGATGCTATTTCTTCGCGTACGTCTTTACCTTCTACTACAAAAAGCGGTACTAAAAAATCATCTGGTGTCAGTATGGTTTCCCTCACCAACCTCCTAATAGATGCATTGGTTCGGAGTCTTCGATTTCTTATCAGTGGATACATGGTATTTTTGTTTAGATTGGATTTTCAATACCCAAAGTTATCAATTTAAGTGTATTAGTTCTGCATGCTATTTTAAATCCATTCTTTGGGTGTTTTCAAAACCTCCAATAAACGTTCTTCTTCACTTCCTTCTTCTGGTTGGTGGTCATACTGCCATTGTACATGAGGCGGTAGGCTCATTAAAATGCTTTCGATACGCCCATTGGTCTTTAGTCCGAACAGGGTGCCCTTATCGTGTACTAAATTGAATTCGACATAGCGGCCACGTCTAATTTCTTGCCAGTTCCTTTGTTCTTTGGTGTATTCAAGGCTTTGTCGTTTTGTAACGATTGGTATATAACAGTCAAGAAAACTATTGCCCACCTCGGTTACAAAATTATACCAATCTTGCATGGCCATGGTGTCGGTTTTTTTAAGACGATCAAAGAATAGGCCCCCAAGACCTCGTGCTTCATTGCGGTGTGCATTCCAAAAGTACGCGTCGCACTGTTTTTTATAGCGATTATAAAATTCGGAATTATGCCGGTCACAAGCCCTTTTGCAAATGCTGTGAAAATGGGTAGCATCTTCCTCGAACAAATAATAAGGCGTTAGGTCTTGCCCGCCACCAAACCACTGATCTGCGATTTTCCCATTCGTATCATACAATTCAAAATACCGCCAATTGGCGTGTACGGTAGGTACTAGTGGGCTTTTGGGGTGAAGGACCAGACTTAAGCCACAGGCATAGAAATTAGCATCTTTAACCCCAAAATAAGTTTGCATGCTTTTTGGTAATTCTCCATGAACAGCAGAAATATTAACGCCTCCTTTTTCAAAAAGGCTTCCGTTTTCGATAACCCTGGTTCTTCCGCCACCTCCTTCGTGGCGCTCCCAAATATCCTCACGAAATTTGGCCTTGCCATCTACGGCTTCTAGTTTAGAAGTGATGGTGTCTTGTAGTTCTTGTATGTAGTTGTAGAATTTGTCTTTCATTTTATTGTCATTGGGGAGATCTGTCAGGTTTGTGATTTTAGCTCATATAATTCCATATCTAAAGCTTCTTCATTGGGTGGAGTATATCCTTTTTCCAATGTTTTAATCCATAAATAGGTATTATTTTCAGCTACCTTAATACTCCCTATATTGCTTCTGTGTACAATGACCTGAAGTTTCTCTAACCCTAAGTCAGAAAATGCATAGTTCGTTATTTCGCGTATAGCTTTGGTCATCCACCCTTTGCTTTCATGTTTAGAGTCAATACAATACGCCAATTCGGCTACTTTTTTGTTCTGGTCTATGTTTTTGATGATTAGACGTCCAACTACCTTTGTCTTCTCTTTGATGGCATAGGTAAACGCTGTCTTTGCTCTAATTTCTTTGTCTTTTCTTAAAATGTATTCCTTTGATGCTGCTTCACTCAGATTTTGCTCAAGTGTTTTTGGAAAGAAACGGCTGTAGCGTTCATTGTTTGAAAGCATTAACGCACTAAGGCTTTTAGCGTCTTTTATATGCAATGGTTTTATTTCAAAATGTTCCATTGTTCATAAAGGTTTCATTTTCTATCGATACTCCTTCACAGCATCAATAAATGCCTTTGCATTTTCCAAGGGTATATTGGGGAGAATACCGTGCCCTAAATTTACAATGTATTTGTCTTTTCCAAATTCATTGATCATCTGGGTGACCATTTTTTTGATTTCTGCTGGTGGCGAAAGCAATCGAGCGGGATCAAAATTACCTTGTAAGGTAATATTTCCACCGCTTAAATAGCGGGCATTTTGGGCAGAACAGGTCCAATCTACACCTAAGGCGGCAGCTCCTGATTTGGCCATATCACCTAGGGCGAACCAGCAACCTTTTCCAAAAACAATTACGGGGGCTTCCTCTTTTAGCGCATCGATAATTTGCTGAATGTACTGCCATGAAAATTCTTGATAATCAGTAGGTGAGAGCATTCCTCCCCAAGAATCGAATAGCTGTACCGCATTTACTCCGGCTTTGACCTTGGCCTTTAAATAGGCAATGGTAGTATCGGTTATTTTTTGCAATAGTTGATGGGCTACCATGGGTTGGGTAAAACACAATTCCTTGGCCTTATCAAAGGTTTTGCTCCCCTGCCCTTGCACACAATAGCATAAAATGGTCCATGGGGAGCCTGCAAAACCAATTAAAGGCACCTCATTTTCGAGTTTTTCCTTGGTCATTGTAATGGCATCCATAACATAGCCCAAAGACTCCTGTACATCAGGAACAATTACCTTATCCAAATCTTTTTGTGAACGAATAGAATGGGGCAAATAGGGCCCAAAGTTGGGTTTCATCTGCACTTCGATATTCATGGCCTGAGGTATTACCAAGATATCGCAGAAAAGAATAGCGGCATCCATACCGTATCTACGTATGGGCTGTACGGTAATCTCGGAAGCGAGTTCAGGGGTTTGGCAGCGGGTAAAAAAATCGTATTTCTTACGAATTTCAATGAATTCAGGCAAATAACGGCCAGCTTGGCGCATCATCCAAACAGGGGGTCTATCTACAGTTTCGCCCTTTAAGGCTCTCAGGAATAGATTATTTTTTAGCGTTTCCATTTTCAATATTTAGTGCTAGCTGTGGGTTTAACTTGCCTGCCGACAGGCGATTCGATGTGTGTTTTGAAATACAAAAGAGTATTCCCTTTTAATGCCTCGGGCTAGTTTACTGTTATCTCGAAGCAAATTTGCGTACCGGTGGCAAGGCCTGGGTTTTGTTTCTAAAAGTGCCGTATAGTTTTGCTTGTAAAACTCTTTTTATAGGTTCTTTGCGTAGTTATCGTTTACCAAATCGATTACGCTTTCCACTGTTGGTATTTTTGCCACTCGAACATCTTTAAAATGCCTTCGAGCCTCGATAGCCGTAGTTTCACCGATACAGTAGGCGATTTTATCAGCCTTATTTTTCAACAAATAACTTTCTACAGTCGAGGGGCTATAAAATAATACACCTTCTGTGTTTTTGTCTATTTCAATAGGCGAATGCTTGGTTTTATAGACTTCTATTTCATTCACCTTGATATTGTTTTCTGTCAAGATTAAGGGGAGGTCGTCTAGGCGTAGGTCACTACATAAATAGGTAACCTCTACCCCTTCTATATACTCGACTAAATATTCGGCCAATTTTTTAGCGGTGTTCTCCTGGTGTTTTACCTTGCCGATCCGATTCTCGATTAGGCGTTTGGTACGGCGACCTACACAGTAGATGTTTTTAAATTGTAGCTCATCTGAACTCAGGTTTGTCAATAAGGATTCAACCGCGTTCTTGCTTGTAATGATTACATTTTTAAGCTCAGATTTAAAAACAGATTGTGGAATACGGTTTGGACTAATTTTAATAAAATCGTCAGAAGCGACTTTTACCGAATCATGAAACCGTTGTTGTTGGTCTTGTGTCAATTTCCGAGTAGAAAATATATTGGTGTTTAGGGTGGTTCCTTGCAGCTCATTCATTAAACGTTTGCCGCCACGACTCAAAATACTGTTGGCACAGTCACGACCCAAGCCTGAATGTTGGCCTAGTGGGGCGGTAAATTCGGCTTCCAATTTTTTACGGCCGTCAACGGTCAATAGAACACCTTTCAAGGTAACCTCCTCCTTATCGTTGATATAGGCGAGTGCGCCAATGGGAGCAGTACAGCCGCCTTCTAGAGTGTTCAGAAACTGCCGTTCTAAAGTGGTACAGATTTCTGAGGGGCCATGGTTGAGTTCAGCACAGGCCTTTCGATTAAAATCATCATTTTCCATGGCAACTATCATAATTGCCCCTTGGGCAGGAGCGGGCAGCATCCAGCCAAGGCCAATAGTATTTTTTGCTTCTAGGCCAATGCGTTCCATTCCTGCGGCTGCAAAAATGGCACCGTTCCATTCCTCACTATCATCGAATTTTTGCATGCGGCTGTTGATATTACCCCGAAGACCCGTCACGGTGTGAGTGGGGTAACGGTTGAGCCACTGTGCTTTTCGGCGTAGACTTCCCGTGGCGATTACTGCTTCTCGCTCTGCTAAAAACTCCTCATTGTCCTTGAAGGCCAAAATATCCATATAATTACCCCGTTCGAGAACGGCCGCTTGTACAATGCCCTTGGGCAAAACGGTGGGTACATCTTTCATGGAGTGTACGGCGATATCAATTTCGCCCTTGAGCATAGCCACATCTAAGGTCTTTGTGAAAATACCGGTTATGCCAAGCTCATATAGGGGCTTGTCTAATATCAAATCGCCCGTAGATTTTACTAGTATTAGGTGGGTTTTATGGCCGAGGGCTATTAATTTGTCTTTTACAAGATTGGCTTGCCATAGTGCTAATTCACTATCGCGAGTACCTATGCGAATAATTTTAGTCATTTGGATTCAACTTCTAATTGAAACACCTTTTGTATGAGTTCAAGGCTCATATTGGCGTCAGTATCGTGGTCTTTCAAGTGATTGGCAAACTGTTTGGTGATTTTTTGAATGATACGGTCTGAGATGATATTTGCCTGCTCTGAATTGTAGTCTCTTAGCTTTTTGCTCTGAAAGTCGAGCTCTTCATCTTTCATGGTTTTTAACTTCTTTTTTAGCGCTTTGATCACCGGCGCAAATTTTCGTGTTTCCAACCATTTAATAAAATCATGTTTCACCTCTTCGATGATTTCTTCGGCATGTGGCACAAACTGTTTTCTGCGCTCCAAAGTCTTATCAGTCATTTGTGAAAGATGATCTAAATGAATGACCGTGACATTTTCCAGTTCCAAAACGTCATCGGAAACGTTTTTGGGTACCGATAGGTCTAGTATCAATAAAGGTTTTTTGGTATAGATGATTTCCTTTGATATTGTGGGAGATTGGGCGCCAGTTGCCACTATAAGCACGTCGGCCTTGCGAATTTCGGTCTGCAAGTCGCCATAATCCTTGACTTTTAGATTGAATTTTCCGGCGATTTTTTCAGCCTTGTCCTTGGTGCGATTAATCAGGGTGATATCTCGATTCTTAGTATGTTTTACTAAATTTTCGCAAGTGTTACGACCAATTTTCCCCGTGCCGAAAAGTAAAATATTTTTCTCCGAAACAGTACTGACGTTTTGTTGTATATATTGAACGGATGCATAGGCAACGGAAGTCACCCCTGAAGAAATTTCGGTTTCATTTTTGATGCGCTTACTTGCCTGAATGACCGAATTACACAAACGTTCTATGAACGGATTGGCGATTTCTCGCTTTTTAGAACGGTTAAAACTCTGCCGCAACTGGCTGATAATCTCAAAATCACCTAAGATTTGACTGTCTAAGCCTGTGCCTACCTTGAAAAGATGGCTGATGGCGTCGTTGTTCTTATAGACATAGGCGACCTCTTGAAATTCCTCTACGGTGCCTTTGGTATTGTCGCATAACATCTTGATCAATTGAAAGGGATGCTGGGCAAAACCATGTAGCTCGGTACGATTACAGGTCGATGTTACCAAAAGGCCATCGATACCCTGTAATTTCGCCTGTGTCAATAGATTGTTTATCGCCGCATCGTTCAGACTAAACCTACCACGTATCTCGGCATCGGCTTTTTTATAGCTGAGGCCAATAGTATAAAAAGAATTGTGTTTAGAAATATGGTAGTCTTTCATGTATTTCTTGCGAGCGGGAACAAAAATAAAAGCATTAAATGAATAAAAATAACGCTAGAGGAACAATAAGTATCGAATTACGAATTTTTAAACTCTTTTGTATATTAGTTACCCAAAACCTTGTATTTTTATAGTAAAATATAGCCTTTAGTCTAACTTTATTTAGAAGCGTTCTAAATAGATAAATTAACTTCCTCAGAATTATGCCTGAAAAAAATGTCGCTCAAGGTTCATTTACCGAAGTGCTGATTGAAGACGGATTTTATGTGTTGAAGATTCAGAACGATACTTCTGAAATTAAAAGAATCGAGCGCGATATCGATAGTACGTTTATTCAGCTCCATTTTTGCTTAAAGGGGCGTGCAAAGTTTATTTTCAATGAGGGCCGATATGCCCTCGATGTTTCCGAAGAGAATTCATTATTGTTGTACAATACGCAACAGGATCTTCATATGAATCTAGAATTGGCGGCTAATTCATGGCTGGTATCTATAGTGATGACCATTCGAAAATTTCATTCACTATTTTCCAAGGAAGCTGATTATATTCCTTTCTTGAGTCCTGAGAATAAGGAAAAAAAGTACTATGCCCAAGAATTTGTATCACCAGCCATAGCGGTTGTGCTGAGTCAGGTTATGAATTACAACCTGCACCCCTCTATAAAGGAACTGTATATTAGGGGAAAGGTGTATGAACTCATTTCACTATATTTTAACAAAAATGTGGATACCGATGCAGAACAATGCCCATTTTTAGTCGATGAGGACAACGTTAAGCGTATTCGTCAGGCCAAAGAGATTATGATTTCACGTATGGTAGAGCCTCCAACACTGGTCAATCTAGCCGAGGAAATTGGTCTTAGCCTTAAAAAATTAAAAGAAGGTTTTAAACAGGTTTATGGCGATTCGGTCTTTAGTTTTTTATTCGATTATAAGATGGAATATGCCCGTAGAATGCTGGAGAGCGGGCAGTATAACGTCAATGAGGTCGGCCTTAGGGTGGGCTATAGTACGGCAAGTCATTTTATTTCGGCTTTTAAGAAAAAATATGGTACTACCCCCAAGAAATATGTCATGTCTGCCGCAAAACCGTAAGGCAGGCTAAAGTGGTCGTGCCACCATAATACCCGTATTCTTTTTTATCTTCTTTAGATATTCAGCTAATGGCAGTTCTGAAACTTCGACTTTCATCGAGCCTGTAGCGGCGTGCAACAAATGAATGCGCCCGTCTTTTTCTCGTGTTGCTATGCCGGTATGGGTAATATCGAGTCCGTCGATAGCGGTGGTCAAGGCGATAATATCACCAGATCGGATTAAATGCTCCTTAGCTTCAATCTGGTCTTGTGGCAAAATACAAATGGCCTCCGTATTGAGGTAGTTTTCCGAGATCTGTATTTTTTTGAAATTCACATCATCCTTTAGAAAGGGATACAAATTGCGATGGGTACTCATAAAGTTGATGTCCTTAGTGCTTTCAAGCCCTCCGATTTCAGCAGTCATATTTTTTAATAAGGCTTTGGCTTCATTATTGGCTATCCATTCCGAAAAGTAATGCAGACGAGAGGCATAGCCGTCTAATTTGCCATCTTTATAGCGAATAGTCTCCAAGGTTTTGGTAAAATCACCGAATTTTGTTTGGCCATTTTTTAAGAGCAGGCTAAAAGCCAATACATTTTCTACAAAAGTGGTACAATCGAGGCCATGTAAATTGATGACCAAGGTTTCGGTTTCACCCACTTCCAAGGTTTTGGCAACATAGGGCGTGCCCATAAACGTTTTGCCGATGGCGAGCAGAGTCTTGCCGAAATCATTTTCTAGAAGCCCGTCGATTTCGATAGTCTTGGCTTCAAAAGCTTGTTTGTCGGCAGGGGAACAGCTGATTTGCTGGGCCGTGACAGATCCTGACAAAATATAGAAAATAAAGAAGATAAGTGTAGTTTTCATTTCAATGCGATGCTGTAAAAATAGCGATTTAATAGCCATTAAATCCATATCCGCCATACCCATTGGGTCTGTGTACGGTGGCTCGTTTTCTGTCTTTGAGCAAAAAGGCTTCGGTGACATAATTTAGGGCATCTTCGTCAGTATCGATATCCTCAATTCGAAGGCCTTTATTTGTATAGAAAGGCTTTGTGGTCAGGTCCTTGCCCTTCTCGAAAACAATGAGATGCATTTCGAAATTTGTATCGTAGTCCAAATTGTTCCGGGTCTTGAAATAATATCCTGTGTACTCTTCGCCACGATATGTCAGCAGTTTTTGCTGCACGAATACAATAGAATCTTGCTGTTCAGTGAACGGTTTTAATTCGAATTCGCTGGCCTCGGCCAATGACTTCTCATTCCTGTATGCCTTTGGAAAAAGGTTTAGTTTTTCGACGGATTTTAATTTATTGAACAGCAAATTTCTACTATTGAGATCCTTGGCCAAGGAGTTCAACATGCCTTTGGGGATTGGCAAATTATCTTTGGCCAATAAAGAAACATAGGTGGTTCTGATCTTTTTGTCTTTGACCAGCAGCAGCCGTTGAAAGAACTGTTGCATGCCTTTTTCTTTTCTGAAAGGGTACAAAATCACCACATAATCTTCTAAAACCCCCTTACCTTTATTGCGATAATTACGCTGAGCCTTGCGATTTGTTACCCTATAATTGGAGAGGCCTAATTGCCGTTTTAATTGCATTTTGGCATCATTCAGCATCTGTTTTCTGAACTTTTTGTAGCTTTTGGGCTTTACGAGACCCTTGGCTACCAATTGGGCCAGCATCGAAAAAATGGGAGATTTATATTCTTGAATAGCACTATAATCTAGTAGTTCTGGATACAGTTTTTTGGCCATGGGCAGGCTATCCATATAAGGTTTGAAAATAGAATAAATTTCAAAGGTATTAGAGGTCAAAGGAAGGTCTTTAGAGAGCAGATCTAGCAACAGTTCAACTGATTTCTCATCCGCTGTCTTTGTGACGGCCTGTAATATCTTGGTTTGAGCATTAGAGTTGTTGTACGAGCTCGTGTAGAATCTTTTGAAAAAAGGCAGTACCTCAGGACTATCTAGCCGCCCTAAACTTCGAATAAGAAATTCTTGAATATTTTTTTTATCATAGGGAAAGTTGAATTTTGAGATATACCATTTCAAGGAATCTATATGTTGTTTTTTGAAGGTTATAAATCGATACCCGCCGATAAGAATACTATCATTATTGCGTAAGGCTTCGAAGAAGGCGGGTGTTTTATCAGTCAACATGTTTTTTCCGATAAGGGTGTCTGAGGGTTTAAAGTTCTTGAAGAATTCCGCAATAAATCGGCTAGGCTCAGAAACAGTGTCTATAACGGCCTTTACCTCGTAAAATAGCCCTTCTTTGACTAGGTTTTTAATGCGGATGCCACGGGTACTCGCAGTATCGGTCAATATGAGATTTAATTCGTGATGCCCATCGGCAAAGCTACTGTCCTTTTCCTTGAAGATGATAAAACCCTTGTCGGTATACAGTTTTTTGCGCAATGTCCAAACCGAGTCTATATCAGGGAACATTAAAAAGTCGTGCGATTTACTCACTTCTATCATAATGGCCTCATTGTTCTTATTTTGATAGATCGTTTTTTTAATAAAGGCACTGTATTTTTTTGATTTGTTACGGCCGTTGTGATAATTAGTGCTGTTCTCAACA
>JASFYU010000124.1:0-15443 GCA_045046905.1 Flavobacteriaceae bacterium
TATGTTGTACAGAGGAAATTAAAAAAGGCTCTCGATTTCTCGAAAGCCTTTTGTTTACTAGTAGCGGGGACTGGACTCGAACCAGCGACCTTCGGGTTATGAGCCCGACGAGCTACCTACTGCTCTACCCCGCGATATATTTTAGTAGTGCCCTAAGGGGCACATATTTCCTTTGTTTTGCTCAGTTCAGGAAGCATCCTTTTATGAGTGTAATTGAAAAGTAGAATGCTACCCTGCAATACGGACGGCAAAGATACAACGGTTTTTTAATGTAATCAAAGCATAGTTCGATTTATTTATAGTAGGCTTATAAGAAAGTTGAAATTCCATATCTTCGACTTTTACTTCGTATATGCATATAATCAATGATTTTTTAGCCAGTATGGTGCCCTATGCCGAGAAAGTAATGTTTGTTTTACTTATTGGGGGCGGGCTATTCTTAGTTTTTTATTCCAAGTTTTTACCCTATCGCTATTTTACCCATGCAATAGCCATTACCAGTGGAAAATATGACGACCCCAATGCCAAAGGTGATGTAAGTCATTTACAGGCCTTGTCATCCTCGGTTGCCGCAACAGTTGGTTTGGGTAATATTTCTGGTGTTGCCATTGCCATTTATATGGGTGGTCCGGGTGTGGTTTTTTGGATATGGATGACCGCTTTGATAGGTATGTGTATTAAGTTTTATTCCTGTAGCCTTGCTATTATGTATAGGGGTGAGGATTCAGACGGAAAACTTCAAGGCGGCCCCATGTTTTATATCACCCGAGGAATGGGTAAAACAGCAAAGCCATTAGCGGTTTTTTTCTGTGTAGCCGGCTTATTTGGGTTTTTAGGAATATTTACGGCCAATCAGTTCACCCAGACCTTCATGAAGGTGGTTAACCCCAATGAAACTTTGTATGCTTTAGGTGATTTTAATTGGAAACTTATTATAGGATTTTGTTTAGCGATTATCACCTCATTTGTAATTTTTGGCGGACTTAAAAAGATAGCGAGAGTAGCTACGGCGGTTGTTCCTTTTATGGTAGTGGTCTATTTTTTGGCGGTGGCTGTAGTTATGGTTATGAACGCCTCTGAAATTTGGCCGTCATTAAAATTGATTCTTACCGAGGCCTTTAACTTTAAGACTGCCGTAACAGGTGGTTTTATGGGCTTGATTATATTGGGCGTTCGCAGGGCGATGTTCTCTAATGAGGCGGGTCTGGGTAGTGCGCCCATGTATCACGGTCAGTCCAAGACTGATGAGCCGATTCAAGAAGGCTTGGTGGCTATGCTAGGACCGTTTATTGATACTATTATTGTTTGTACGTTGACAGCGATTGTAATCATTTTAAGCGGAGCTTATTTAGAAACGCAAGCCAATGGAATTGTGATGACCTTGATTGCTTTTAAGAAAACACTCTTTGGGTATGGCGATATATTATTGATGGTTGTTGTAGCCGCATTTGCGATGTCTACCTTATTTACCTATTCCTATTATGGGGTTAAATCGTTATCTTTTTTAACCAATGCCAAAATAGGAAAATACTACAATTGGTATTTTGTGGTAACCATAGTTTTTGCAGCGGTCGCATCTGTTGATCTAGTTATTAATTTAATAGACTTGGCATATGCCCTAATGGTGATTCCGAATATGATTGCGGTGTTGTATTTGTCTCCTAAGGTAAATCGCGAAATGAAAGTCTATTTTGCTAAGCTCAAGAAGTCTTAAGGCATTTCTTATAAAGGGAAAATAAAAGCAGTAGAATAAAAAGTAGCACTCCCCAGTAGCGTACAGTAGATGATTTGTGTTTAAAATTAACAACCGCAATAGGGTTAATTGTACCTTTGCGCAAATACATTTTATGCATAAGTCTGGCTTTGTTAATATTATAGGAAACCCCAATGTGGGTAAATCTACTTTGATGAATGCCTTTGTAGGCGAGAAACTCTCGATTATTACCTCGAAGGCTCAGACCACCCGACATCGTATTTTGGGTATTGTCAATGGAGATGACTTTCAGGTCATTCTCTCCGATACCCCAGGAATCATAAAACCGGCCTATCAATTGCAGTCAAGTATGATGGATTTTGTGAAATCTGCCTTTGAGGATGCCGATGTGCTTTTGTATATGGTCGAAATCGGAGAAAAATCCTTAAAAGACGAAAAGTTTTTTGAAAAAATAAAAAACAGTAAGGTTCCAATATTACTTTTGTTGAATAAGGTCGATGTGGCTACTCAAGAATTATTAGAAGAGCAAGTACAGTATTGGCAAAAAGAGCTTCCTTCGGTAGAGATACATCCTATTTCGGCCTTGAACAATTTTAATATTAAGAATGTGTTCGAGCGTATTATCGAATTATTGCCAGAAGCTCCTGCTTATTACCCAAAAGACCAAATGACTGATAGGCCAGAGCGTTTTTTTGTAAATGAGACCATTCGCGAGAAAATTTTGATGTACTACAAAAAAGAAATTCCGTATGCTGTAGAAATAGAAACGGAAGAATTTTTTGAGGATGAAGATATCATTCGAATGCGTGCGGTCATTATGGTAGAGAGAGACTCTCAAAAGGGGATAATCATTGGCCATAAAGGGAGTGCCTTAAAACGAGTCGGTGTAGAAGCGAGAAAAGATCTTGAGAAATTCTTTGGCAAACAAATACATATAGAATTGTATGTAAAAGTGAACAAAAACTGGCGTAATGATGCCCGACAGCTAAAACGTTTTGGATATAACCGAAACTAGATGCTAGTTCAGAGTGTCCTGCATGAATTGATATAATTGGTGCATCTGTGGTTTTCCTTTGCGTTTACCAACGCGCCCGAAAGCATACAGCGAAAACCAAATTAATACCATGACTACCATAAGCCCAATTTGTAGCCCATACGGTCGGTTCAATGATGCGCTTGAATAGGCCCAGATACTAAGAACAATAAAAAGAGTTGCCACTCCAAAATGTAGAAACATAAAAAATGTCCATAAGGTGGGGTTGGGCCCGAACAAACCATATAGCGTACAGTTGTTCTTATCAACTTCATTGATTTCTAGATGTAGTTGTGGTGACCAAAAATGGATGTCTTTCGTATTAAATTTAATGAATACATGATCATCCATCCGCTTGGCCAGAAAAGGAAGTGTATCATTATTTTCAAAAGCCTGAAGAATGGTTTCCTTAGGTTTTTTTAATTGTAATTGAAATCGAGGCCGTAAGACAATATCATTTGGTATAGTACTCATGTTTTTTTAATCGCGGGGCGATAACCATAAATGGGGTTTATTTTTCTCCCAATCCCGATAGCTATCGGAATAAAAATGGAGTTCCTTAATTATATTACCTCGTTTCCTTGGGGCGAGGTAGTTTCTTAAGCCGTACGATTTACGAATTATCTACTACAATGCCAAACAAACTACTATAATTGAAAATGCTTGAAATTATTTAGCTCAAAATTAGGCAACAATTCTTTTTACTATAAAACGCTGTGTTTCCCAATTCTATTGCTGTTTGTGGTTTTCTAACAAAAAACCATGAATAAGCCCGGTTAAAGGACAAAAGATACTTAATCTTTAGAAATATTTCGATTTTTTGTTAAAAAGCAACAGTTTTTTGAAGCAGACAACGGTTTTCTGTTTTCGGCATACGCTGGGTGAAGAGAATAAATCAATTTTGTAGCTATTCAGCCGAGTGCTTTTTAGATAAGGACTGTTTTTTTTTGTAGTCAAGGCTTATTTGAGGGGTAATAACAGGGCTATTGCAACGAAAATAACCGTAGAAATACCGAAAAAGAGTTCTTTCTAGCGAAAAATAGACTTCGGGTGAACAATTACTCAATTGCATCATGTATGTATTATCTTGATAATCAGTACTATAAGTGCTTTATGGGGTGTATTTTATGGGAAACGTGATTTTTTATCAGTCTTAATTGATTCTTTCCTCTATCTTTGAATCATCGATGAAATGCATAAAAATACGATGAAATGCAAAATGTAGTGATATTTGGTGCCTCAGGCCATGGTAGTGTAGTCTTGGATTGTATTGAAAAAGAAGGCAGGTATAAGATTATAGGATTTATTGATTCTTTCAAAAAAAAAGGTGTTAAAATAAATGGATATACTATTTTAGGAAATGAGGGTGACCTTCCTTACCTCATGGAAAGGTATAATTTTTCTAGTGGTATTGTGGCAATAGGTGATAATTGGACACGGAAATTGCTAGTTGATCGAATTTTAAAGATTGCACCGAACTTTGATTATATACATACCGTTCATCCGAAAGCGGAAATAGGAAAAAATGTTGAAATTGGTAAAGGTGCTGTATTGATGCCGGGCGTTATCGTTAATACCAATTCGGTAATCGGAGATTTTTGCATTCTAAATACCAATTCATCTTTGGGTCACGATGGGCGAATGGAAAATTATTCAAGCCTTGCACCCAAATCTTGTACAGGTGGTAACTTTAGACTGGGTAAATTTTCTGCTATATGTTTGGGTTCCAATATTATTGATGATATTACCATTTTAGAACATACCGTGATAGGTGCGGGGTCTTTGGTCGTGGGCAATATCGAAGGTTATATTTTGGCCTACGGTTCTCCTGCAAAAAAAATTAGAAATAGAATAGCGGGCGAACCCTATCTATCTGGTGGAAAAAAAACTACAAGGATGATTTCCTTTTTCACCAATGATATATAGGTTCTGAATGCTCTTTTTCAAAATAGATTTTGTCTTGTATTAAATAGATAAAAATCGTCATACCCCTTTCAATAGTGATACTTCTTTAATCTATTGTAGTAATTGTATCGATTAGTACTACCTTTGCCTCCTAAATTTATTAGTATGAGTGCTATTGTTGCCATTGTGGGAAGACCAAATGTAGGTAAATCCACATTTTTCAACCGACTGATTCAACGTAGGGAGGCTATCGTAGATGCTATAAGTGGAGTTACCCGTGACCGTCATTATGGTAAGAGCGATTGGAACGGTAAGGAATTTTCTCTAATCGATACCGGGGGATATGTCTTGGGTAGCGATGATATTTTCGAACAGGAAATAGATAAGCAGGTTGAACTTGCCATTGAAGAGGCAGATGCCATTGTTTTTATGGTTGATGTGGAAGCTGGCGTTACAGGAATGGATGAAGATGTCGCTAAATTACTAAGGCGCGTAAACAAACCTGTTTTTTTGGTAGTCAATAAGGTAGACAATGCCAAACGTGCAGAAGATGCCGTAGAGTTTTATGCCTTGGGCTTGGGTGAATATTTTAACCTTTCAAGTATCAATGGCAGTGGTACTGGTGAATTATTAGATGCATTGGTAGAGGTATTGCCAGAAAAAGAAATGGATGAGGACAACTTGCCTCGGTTTTCGGTAGTAGGAAGGCCCAATGCAGGAAAATCTTCATTTATCAATGCCTTGATAGGGGAGGAGCGGTATATTGTTACTGATATTCCAGGCACCACTCGAGATAGTATCGATACCAAATACAAACGATTTGGATTTGAGTTTAATCTAGTTGATACTGCCGGAATTCGTCGAAAAGCCAAGGTAAAAGAAGATTTAGAGTTCTATTCCGTAATGCGTTCTGTTCGGGCTATCGAACATAGTGATGTTTGTTTGTTGTTGCTCGATGCCACTCGTGGTTTTGATGGTCAGGTCGAGAATATCTTTTGGCTGGCACAACGCAATAATAAGGGAATCGTGATTTTGGTGAACAAATGGGATTTGATCGAGGATAAGGAAACCAATACCATAAAGCAATACACCCAAAAAATCAAGAAGGCCATAGAGCCGTTTACTGATGTTCCCATTCTTTTTATGTCAGTTCATACCAAACAACGTATTTTCAAGGCTATTGAAACTGCTGTCGAAGTATATAAGAAAAGAAGTGAAAAAATTGCGACTCGAAAATTCAATGATATCATGTTACCTATCATTGAAAATTATCAGCCTCCAGCCTACAAGGGCAAATTTGTGAAAATTAAATTCTGTACACAATTGCCGACAGCCTATCCTCAGTTTGCTTTCTTCTGTAACCTGCCTCAATATGTACGTGAACCTTATAAGCGGTACTTGGAAAACAAGATTCGTGAAAATTTTGATTTTACGGGAGTCCCAATTACCATTTATATGCGTAAGAAGTAGGTTTGTTAGGGGTTAGAGAAGTACGCAATTAGCAGTGAACAGTAATCAGCGAACAATTGTGGATAATGAAGGCTGAAGGCTGCTGCGAAGTGTATTCTAGGGTAAACACATACTTTAATAACGAGGCGATAGCCGAAAAGGGTTTAATGCTCTGTGTAGAAATAAAAAGGTGTTTCCTAATTTGATACCACTACGCTCTGCGTCGAGCTAGTTCATTTTTCTTTCCTTTAATAACTGGTTTTAAATCCCTCATTGAGGGTTTAATCAAAAAGAATTCCCCTAGGCTCTGGCTCGGGGTTTCCGATTTACCTCTCCTTGGGAGAACTTGCCTGACGGCAAAGGCAGGGTCGAAACTTTCTTTTTGCAGTTCCGGGTGAGGTAAAATACCAAATTTCGGTTTTTGGCCCTAAGGCCAAAATGAAACTAGCGAAACACCCTTATGGCACTGCCCCGGAGATAGTCGGTTTCAAGAATATTTTTATTTGAAACGAGGCTGCCTCGTTTTTATGTTTGGTCGAATTTTTTCACCATCAACCATCAACCATCAACTAATATCACCAGCCCCCTGAGGCACCACCACCACTGAAGCCACCACCGCCGAAGCCTCCGCTAAAACCGCCTCCGCCTCCAAAGCTGCCACCACCACTACCAAACCCACCAGACGAGCCACCACTACGGCCCATATTGCTGAGAATGATAATGTTCCACAGGTCTAGGCCAGAGGAGCGTTTTCCACCGCTTCCACCGCCCTTTTTTCGATTCGATAAGATAATTATGATGATAAAGAAGATAATAAAGGGAAGAAAAGTACTGAAGGGAAGACCGCTGTCTGTATCAAATGTACGTTCTTCCTCAAATTCTCCGTTCAATACTTGAAAGATGGCATCGGCGCCATCATTGAGCCCGCCGTAGTAATTGTCTTGTTTAAATTGGGGTATAATCACATTTTCGATAATTCTACGCGATAGGGCATCGGGTAGATTGCCTTCGACGCCATCTCCGGTATTGATCGCAATTCGTCTATCATTCCTAGCGAGCAGGATTAATATTCCATTGTCTTTTTCTGCTTGGCCAATGCCCCATTTTTCGCCCCATTGTGCCCCAAGATAGTTGATGTTCTCGCCTTCGGTAGAAGGTATAATGGCAATGACTATCTGTGTAGAAGTGCTGTCAGAATAGCGTATTAATTTCTGTTCCAAGGTTTTTTTCTGTTCCTTCGATAAAAGATTAATATAGTCGTAAACACTGGTCTGCTCCTTAGGTTTGTTTGGTATTTGAAACTGAGCCTGTGATACAGACCAGCAACAAAGGAAAAAAGCAAGAAGATTAACCCTTAGATACTTCATTGCTCAGTTCATTTTTGTCTCCGTGTTGCCAGGGAAAATGTGCTTGAAGTTCTTTTCCAGCTTTCGATATGCCATCGATGATTCCCTGTTTGAAATTACCATTTTGAAATTGTTTTTGGATAACATCTTTGGTAGCATCCCAAAAATCTTTTGGAACTATTTTATCGATACCGCGGTCACCATAAATCGAAAATTTTCTATCGTTGACGGCTACATAAATCAAGACTCCATTTTCGGCCTTGGTATTGTTCATTTTAAGCAAATGAAAAATCTCTTTGGCGCGATCCATAGTCGCTAAGCTCGTATGGGCTTCAATATGTACCCGAATCTCACCAGAAGTGTCATTTTCGGCCGCAAGAATGGCTTTGACAATTTCTTGCTCTTCTTCGGTTGTTAAAAAATCTTCTACCCTTGACATGATATTAATTAAAGTCAAAGTCTACATCAGGGGCATTTTCAGAACCGGCCGCGGCTTTATAGCGTGCCATTTCCTCAAACCCGAACATGCTTGCCAAAAGTTTTCCTGGAAATTTGGTCGTGTGAATATCATAGATATTGACCTTTTCATTAAAGCGGTCCCTGGCAATATTTATCCTGTTCTCGGTTCCTTCGAGTTGTGATTGCAGTTCCAAGAAATTCTGATTTGCTTTTAACTCTGGATAGCGTTCCACAACGACCATCAATTTACTCAAGGCACCTGTAAGTCCGCTCTGGGCCTGTTGAAAGGCCGCCATTTTTTCGGGTGTAAGGTTGTTGGCATCAATAGTGGTAGAAGTCGCCTTTGCGCGTGCCTCTATAACATCGGTTAAGGTGCCTCGCTCAAAATCGGCAGCCCCTTGTACCGTTTTTACCAGATTGCCTATAAGGTCGTTTCTTCTTTGATAGGAACTTTCCACATTCGACCAAGCCGTTTTAGCATTGGCCTCATATTCTACTGCCGTATTGTTGAAGCTTACTGCCCATTGGTACAAGCCAAAAACAATGACCCCCAGAACAATGAGAATAATTAATCCTTTTTTCATCTTAGTGTATTTAAAATATTAGTGTTTATAGTTGGTCTTTTATCTTGATGAGTTCTAGTTTTACGCGTTCAAGTTTTTTGATAATCTCAAAATTGTCAAGGGTTTTTTGCCTGTTTTCCCTTAGATGCGTTTTGGCGCCTTCCAAGGTGAAGCCACGCTCCTTTACTAGATGGTAGATTAATTGTAGATTTTTAATATCCTGAGGCGTGAATTTGCGATTGCCTTTGGCATTCTTCTTGGGTTTTAATGCGTCGAATTCTTTTTCCCAAAAACGAATCAGCGAGGTGTTCACCTCAAAGGCTCGGGCTACTTCGCCAATACCATAATATCGTTTTTCGGGCAGTTCTATTTGCATTAATCCAGCGATTGATTTTCTTGATTGGCGTACTTCAGCATATTCTCGAATTCTTCTGCTGTTAAACTGCCGTAATAAAAGTTAATGGGGTTGATCCGATTATCATCTTTCCAGACTTCATAGTGCAAATGAGGGGCCTCTGATCTGCCCGTGCTTCCTACGAACCCAATAAGGTCTCCTCGTTTAACTTTTTGCCTCTTTTTTACATTGTACCTACTCAAGTGCGCATAAAGACTAAGGTAGCCATAACCGTGATCTATGCGTATGTGTTTGCCGTAACCTGAAGATCTGTTGTCTGCTCGGGTCACTTTACCATCACCTGATGCATAAATAGGAGTTCCCTTTGGTGCGGTAAAGTCCATACCTCGATGCATTTTTCTTGCCTTTGTAAATGGGTCTGAACGCCAGCCGTAACCTGAGGCCATTCTTGTAAGTTCATTATTGTCAATAGGCTGAATAGCAGGAATGGCCATTAGTAATTTTTCTTTTTCTTTGGCCAACTTCGTAATCTCATCCAAAGATTTGGATTGTATGGCCATTTGTTTTTTAATAATATCCAAACGTTTAGTAATCGCAATGACCATTTCTGAATTATTGAACCCTTCCAAAGCCTTATATCGATTTACCCCGCCGAAACCTGCTCGTCGCTGTTCTTCTGGAATAGGATTGGCCTCAAAATATAAGCGATAAATATTATTGTCACGTTCCGCGATATTTGCCAAAACATCTTCGATTTGTTCCATCTTTTTATCCAAAAGCTCAAACTGTAGTTCATAGTTCTTCACTTCGCGATGTAAAGAAAGTTCTCTGGGGGTGTTTATAAGATTGGTGTTTAATAAAAGTACAAGAGACAAAAGGCCAAAGAGAAAAGATCCTAAAAGGAACAGTACAATATTGCGGTACTGCCTCGATTTTTTAGATTCTATCTTTCGGTACGACAGCGTGTCTGGATCGTAATAATATTTTACTTTAGACATGAATGTATTTTATTCTATTTTTGTGCATTCGCTTTAACAGAACAAACAAATATAAAAATTGTTTTTCACAAACCGTTATAATTTGTAAAACCTTACCATTTTATATGAATTCCAAAGAAATCAGGTCCCAATTTTTAAGTTTTTTTGAAGAAAAAAAACACAAAATTGTGCCTTCTGCCCCCATGGTTATAAAAGATGATCCTACCCTGATGTTTACCAATGCGGGAATGAATCAGTTCAAGGAGTTTTTCTTGGGGAATACCGCTTCTAAAAATGTAAGGGTAGCCGATACACAAAAATGCCTGCGGGTGAGTGGTAAGCATAACGATCTTGAGGAAGTAGGAAAAGACACTTACCACCATACCATGTTCGAGATGTTGGGCAATTGGAGTTTTGGAGATTACTTTAAGGAAGATGCGATTACATGGGCCTGGGAGTTTTTGACGAGCGTTTGTAAAATTGATAAAGACAGTCTGTACGTTTCTGTTTTTGAGGGAAGCTATGATGCCGATAAATTGGAATTAGACAAAGAAGCCTTTGAACTATGGAAAGGCATTGTGCCCGAAGACCATATTATCTTAGGTAATAAGAAAGATAATTTTTGGGAAATGGGCGAACATGGCCCTTGTGGCCCATGTTCCGAGATTCATGTTGATATTCGTTCGGCTGAAGAAAAAGCGAAAATTTCAGGGGCCTCATTAGTAAATCAAGACCATCCGTTGGTCGTCGAAATTTGGAATTTGGTCTTTATGCAATACAACCGAAAGGCCAATGGGGAGTTAGAGCCGCTTCCAGAAAAACACGTAGATACAGGTATGGGTTTTGAACGCTTGTGCATGGTAATGCAGGGCGTTAAATCCAATTATGATACCGATGTTTTTACACCTCTAATTCGTGAAATTGAAACGATTACCAATTCAAAATATGATAAAAACGAGGAAATCGATATCGCTATTCGTGTTATAGCCGACCATATTCGTGCTGTTTCTTTTGCCATTGCCGATGGGCAACTGCCGAGTAATACTGGTGCAGGTTATGTGATTCGGAGAATTCTTCGAAGAGCGATTCGATATGGCTTTACTTTTTTAAATACTAAGAAGCCCTTTATGTTCCGCTTGGTCAAAGTGCTAACCGATACCATGGGAGACACTTTTTCTGAATTGAAAGAACAGCGTCAGTTGATAGAAAATGTCATAAAAGAAGAAGAACATTCTTTTTTAAAAACCCTTGAACAAGGGCTGGTGTTGTTAGACTCTGTAATTGCAAGTACTAAAGGAAAAGAGGTAGATGGCCGAAAAGCTTTTGAATTGTATGATACCTTCGGTTTTCCTATAGATCTTACCGCTTTGATTTTAGGTGAAAAAGGCTATGCGCTAGATGAAAAGGCTTTTGAAAAGGCTATGCAAGAGCAAAAGAATCGCTCAAAATCAGCCTCGGTAGTATCTAAAGAAGATTGGTCGATAGTAGTGAATAGTGTTGCGGAACAGGAGTTTGTTGGTTACGATGTTTTAGAGGCCAAGGTGAGATTGGTGAAATTCAGAAAGGTGACTTCAAAGAAAGAGGGTGAAATGTTTCAGCTTGTTTTTGACAAAACCCCTTTCTATGCTGAAGGCGGTGGCCAGGTTGGTGATAAGGGCTATTTAGAAGTGCCAAATGGGGATGTAATCTATATCGTAGATACCAAAAAGGAAAACAATGAAATATTTCATTTTGCCAAGAACTTACCAAGAAATACTTCAGACACCTTTAGGGCTGTAGTTGATTTGAAACAGCGGCATCGAACTGAGGCGAACCATACAGCCACACATTTGTTGCACCAGGCTCTTCGTGAGATATTGGGGAGCCATGTAGAGCAAAAAGGTTCGGCCGTGCATTCAAAATATTTACGGTTTGATTTTTCTCATTTTTCGAAATTGAGTATTGATGAGCTTAGTGCCGTTGAAAACTTTGTGAATGCTAGAATAGAAGGGCACTTGCCATTTCAAGAGAATAGAAACACACCCATGGCAGTTGCATTAAAAGAAGGTGCTATGGCCCTGTTTGGCGAAAAATACGGTGACTCGGTTCGCACAGTCCGTTTTGGTAGGTCTATAGAATTATGCGGAGGCACACATGTTAAAAATACTGGAGATATTTGGCATTTTAAAATTAAATCAGAAGGTGCCGTTGCTGCAGGGGTCCGTAGGATTGAAGCAATAACCTCAGATGCCGTCAAGGGTTTTTATTTTGATAACAATAGAACCTTGCTTGAAATCAAGAATCTATTGAACAATACCCAAAATCCTATAAAAGCCGTTGAATCTTTACAGGGTGAAAATACAAGATTGAAAAAGGAGGTGGAGAATTTGTTGAAAGACAAGGCAAAAAACCTAAAGGCTGAATTGCTAAATGAGTTGAAGGCTATAAACGGAATCTTGTTCCTATCCAAAAAAATAGATTTGGATGCTGCCGCGATAAAAGACCTTTGCTTTGAAATGGGAAACAATAAAGACAACGTATTTTTACTATTTGCCACGGAACGTGACGGCAAGGCACTTTTGTCTTGTTATATTTCAAAAGAATTAGTTGCTTCTAAAAACTTGAACGCAGGAACTATTGTTCGTGAATTGGGTAAATATGTTCAAGGCGGTGGTGGCGGACAACCTTTCTTTGCTACTGCTGGAGGTAAAAACCCAGCAGGTATTGAAGCAGTTTTGAAGAAAGCCAAGGAATATATTGATTAGCAAAATGTGACATTCTACGCGCGTTGTTTCTGACTAATTGTTCATTGATTATAAACTATTGTAGAATGAAACTACAAACCCAAATACCAGTAACAAAGGCAGAGAATCAAATAGACTATCAGAGCAATCTGTTCTTATTAGGTTCCTGTTTTGTGGAGAATATAGGAGGTAAGCTCGACTATTTTAAGTTTCGCACGCTTCAAAACCCGTTCGGCATACTATTTCATCCACTGGCTATTGAGAATCTTATTCAAAGAGCGGTTTTAGAACAAAGCTATACAGAACAAGAGATTTTCAATACAAATGGCCAGTGGCTATGTTTTGATGCGCATTCGGATTTGAGCGATATCTCAAAAGAAAATTTACTCCAAAAATTGAATGATGCCCTCCTGAAAATACGTCAACAACTAGACAAGGCATCACACATCATTATTACTTTGGGCACGGCATGGGCCTATCGTTATTCTGAAACCGACAAAATTGTTGCCAATTGCCATAAAGTACCTCAAAAAGAATTTTCGAAAGAACTGCTTTCGATCAATGCGATTGTTCGGAGTCTTGAGCGAATGGTCGAAACGATAAAATCTACTAACCCTAAAGCACAATTGATTTTTACGATTTCTCCGGTACGTCATTTAAAAGATGGTTTTGTTGAAAACCAAAGGAGTAAAGCGCATCTTATAACCGCTTTGCAAGAACTTTTTGCGCTTGACTCTTTAGGAACTTACGGGTCTTATTTTCCCGCTTATGAGCTTATGATGGACGAACTGCGAGATTACCGTTTCTATGAGGTCGATATGGTGCACCCCAACCAATTGGCCATCGATTATATTTGGGAAAAGTTTAGGTACGTCTGGGTTTCAGAAAAAACCTATCGGACTATGGATGAGGTCGAGGCTATTCAGAAAGGGCTGCATCACCGACCTTTTAATCGCAATTCTGAGCAACATCAACAGTTTATAAAATCTCTCGACAAGAAAATTACGTATCTACAACAAGAGCATCCTTTTATGGAGTTCTCTAGATAATGGAAATAATAAGTGTCGTCGTTGTGAAGAGATAGAGCTACAAAGGAAAGTATGTGTGTTTAAAATACGCTTTACATCGGCGTCAAGATGATAAGATAGGCTTGTGAGAGATATGAAAAAAATACTGATAGGTGCATTAATCGCTATTGTAGGGGTCTTGGTCTTCCGTTCCTGTTCAGAGGCGAGGGAAGAGAAATCTATCCTTCAAGAAAACTCCATGCTGATTCGGCATCAGATTGAGCAGGTCTCTAAGCTAATTGTGACCGAGGGGCATTTCTCAGAAGTCTATAATTATAAAGATTCACAACAGTTATTCGGAGCCTTGATTACGGCAAATAAAAAAGCCTTGGTCGTGGTAAACGCCGAGGTTACCATTGCTTATGACCTGAGTGATATTGATTTTGAGATTGATGAAACCCATAAAATACTGCGAATCAAAAGCATTCCCGAGCCAGAGATAAAGCTATATCCTGATTATGAGTATTATGATGTGACCGCCGATTACCTGAATCCGTTCATCGCCCAAGACTACAATCGTATCAAAAAGAATGTCAATGCTTCGCTGATGAAAAAAGTCGAAGCCTCATCTCTTAAAAACAATGCCCAAAATCGCTTGCTTTCTGAATTACAGCAGTTTTATATGCTCACCAATACTATGGGGTGGACGCTGGAGTACAAAGGTCAAACCCTAAACCAAAACCTTTTGAAACTACGACTAACAGATTGAAGTTAAAAGTTAGGTAAAAATAGATTATGGCTATTTTTAGTTGTTATATTTTAGTAAAATTAAAAGTCATGTCAGCACTAGAAAACAAAAAATAGGAGAAGTTCTTTAAAATCCACGGGATTATTGGGGGCAAGTTTGTTCGTGCCTACCAACTCAGGTTACCAATAACTATTGTAAATGATTTCATGTGGTAACAACGCATGAGTCGAACCATAATGGGCAGATAAAATACATTAAAAGCAGGATTAGCGAGAGCTAAGTTCAGAGCTGTTCTTTGGCCCATTTTATGTAGTTTTCCCAGTCATAGTCGGTGACATCGTGTTTTCCCGTTCGAATATGATAGGCGATTGTATGTTGAATAGGGTGGTCGACTTTGGGCATAATTTGACTCGAAATACCTTCCTTGTCGAACAGATTATAGACGGGTGTGGCATAATGGGCCGAAAGAAATTCTCCCTTGGGATCTGACCATCGATCTTCTAGGGCGCTTGCTACGTATATGGGTCTAGGTGCTATCAGTGACAATAGTTGATGTTGATCTACGGGCAGGCTCTTTTCATTATTGTTATAGGTATTAAAATTGTCGCAGAACCAATGAGGAAAGATTCGATTTATTCTATCGATGGTTTCCCCGAATTTTCGTTTGGAGAGTGCTGCGCCAACACAACCTGAATTATTGGAAATCACAGCTGCGAATCTTTGGTCCGAGGCTGCTGCCCATAATGAGGTTTTTCCTAAACGCGAATGACCAAAAGCAATGACCTTTGTTTCATCGATATCGGGATCTGTTTCGAAATAGTCTAGAGCGCGGCTTAATCCCCAGGCCCATGCAGCAATGCTTCCCCATTCATTCACCTTGGGTTGTTGTTGGCCATCTTTATAGAATAGGGGATGTATGCCATCAGTAAAATCGCCCTTGCCCAGATCTTTCTCGTCTTTCTTATCGGGGTCAATTTCACCGTAATAGATAGTTGCCAAGGCGAAGCCTTTAGCGATAATTTTTTTGACCGGCCAGCGATTTGTACGTATGCCACGCGAGCTTTCTTTGGGGCGATGATCCGAGATTTCCAAGCCCTTATCGTTCATGACCCAGGCTTCGGTGATAATAATATTGGGGTCTTTGTCAATCGTATGGTTTCCGTG
>JASFYU010000125.1:0-9758 GCA_045046905.1 Flavobacteriaceae bacterium
CATTCTTTATAAAGACACAAAAGGAGCTGGCCACTGCTGTCCTCTGCAATAAAATACAGAGGAATCTATATTGAGTTAGAATATACTTATTTTACATAAGATGTATCTTTTCTAAAAAGGTTGCGTGGTGAAATGAAAATAGCGATTGGTGACTAGACAATATAGGTCAATGAGACCCCTAAAACAAAGGGGTCCAAACTGAAAATACCAGCTATAAATTTTCTCTCAAATTCTCATAAGAAACCTGTAGTTTTCTTTTGATAAAATTCAAATCATAAGTGGTATTATGAAAAAAGAAATGGTAATTTAGCATCCCTATATACCCGAAAAAATGAGTTCCGAAAAAGAAGCAAAATTAAAAGCCCTCAAACTTACCCTTGACAAATTAGATAAAACTTATGGTAAAGGTACTGTGATGAAGATGGGGGACAAGCCAGTTGAAGATATTGAAGTGATACCCTCAGGTTCATTAGGCTTAGATGTTGCATTGGGCGTAGGAGGATACCCTAGAGGCAGAGTTGTTGAAATTTACGGCCCTGAATCTTCTGGTAAAACCACTTTAGCTTTACATGCCATCGCAGAAGCTCAGAAAAAAGGAGGTATTGCGGCCTTTATCGATGCGGAACATGCTTTTGACCGTTTTTATGCCGAAAAATTGGGGGTAGATATCGACAATTTGATTATTTCACAACCTGATAATGGAGAACAAGCATTAGAGATTGCAGATAATTTAATACGCTCAGGTGCTATTGACATTGTAGTTATTGATTCTGTAGCTGCTTTAACTCCGAAAAGCGAAATTGAAGGTGAAATGGGAGATTCTAAAATGGGTCTTCACGCCAGACTAATGTCTCAAGCGCTTCGTAAATTAACGGGTTCTATTAGCAAAACGAAATGTACCGTAATATTCATCAACCAACTTCGTGAAAAAATCGGGGTTATGTTCGGCAATCCTGAAACAACAACGGGAGGCAATGCTCTTAAATTTTACGCATCTGTACGTTTAGATATTCGAAGGTCTACACAAATAAAAGATACCGATGGCGCGGTACAAGGTAATAAAACCAGAGTGAAAGTCGTCAAAAACAAGGTTGCCCCACCCTTTAGGACCGCCGAGTTCGATATCATGTACGGCATAGGTATATCTAAGGTCGGCGAAATCATAGACCTTGGGGTAGAATACGAAATAATCAAAAAGAGTGGTTCTTGGTTTAGCTACGGAGACACCAAACTGGGTCAGGGTCGTGATGGGGTCAAAGGGCTTCTCAATGACAATCCTGAACTTTTTGAGGAACTAGAGGTGAAAATCAGAGAGGCCATTAACGCCTTAAAGTAGCCATTTACCGAGAATAACTGATTTAACCCCTACCAACGCAACCTTCGCTATTTGTTTACATCTTATAAGCAAAACTATTGCTATGAAGAGGTTGTATCTTATTTTGTACGTCACTAGTCTAATAACCTTAGGCTCATGTGAACTATCCGATGATGGTGAAAATTTTCACTATGAACCATTACAGATTACCAGTGTAGAACTGCCTGAATCATTTGACCTTCATGATGTTTATGATATTAAGGTTACGTTGTTGCGACCAAATGATTGCACCATAATCGATGGCTTTAGCGTAAAGAAACCAGCATTGACCACTCGCAATATAGCGGCTATCGGCATTATATTGGAAAGAGACGATTGTAAAACGATCAATAAAGAGGTTGAAGATTCATTCAGATTCGAAGTAATATATGATGAACCTTACCTGTTTCGTTTCTACACGGGAGATGATGAGAATGGCGAAGCACAATATTTAGAGGTTGAAGTTCCGGTGAACTAAATCATAGGGCCAGTTCATAAAACTAGGGTATAATCAATTTAAAAAGAATACAAATAGAAGCCTTGACCGCTATTGAGACCAATGAAGTGCCCGTCAGAGTTTCACTAATAATCTAACCCATATTAAGCGTCTGGAAGAACTCATAGACAATTGTAAAAAAGGCAATAGAAAGGCACAAGAACAATTATATAGGAAGTATGCCCATATACTGTTCGGTATCTGTCTCAAGTATTCGCACAATAAAATGGAGGCAGAAGACAATCTACACGATAGTTTTATGATCATCTTCGAAAAAATTGGGCAATACAAATCAAAAGGATCTTTTGAAGGTTGGATAAAACGTATTACGGTAAATACGGTATTGCAAAAATATAGAACAGCCGAATATTTAAATATAGTGTCAGAAAATATTCAAGGACCAGAAGAAGTTGATTCAGAACACGAGCGTATAGATCTTCAGGCCTTATTGGGCTATATACGAGAACTCCCCAATAAATATCGAACAACTTTTAATTTATACGTATTAGATGGCTATTCCCATAAAGAAATCGGTACTCTTTTGGGAACATCGACAGGAACATCAAAATCGAATCTTGCGCGGGCAAGAATGATTCTCAAAGAAAAAATCGAAACCAAAACCACCAAATCGATAGTTAATTTACTGATTATTGCATTTGGAAGCATATCATAAAAGCACAAAGTCATTGTAAAATGGGCAAAAAGAACTTAGACAAACTATTCCAAGAGAAGTTTACCAACTTTTCAGCGGTTCCTGACAATGCCGTATGGCAGCGCATAGAAGCCTCCTTGGATAAAAAGAAAAAAAACCGAATAACTCCCCTTTGGTGGAAATTGGGCGGTATAGCCGCACTATTGGCCATATTGTTATACGCTATCAACCCCCTTGGAAAAGAATTCAAAGTAGATCAAAAAGTTACCGAAATCGAAAAAGTAGACCCCAATAATCAGGAGAAAACTACAGTCAAAGAAGATGCCTTCGAAATACGTAAAAATGAGAACACCATAATTACCGATTCAGGTACCTTAGATACGAAAAATGATACCAACAACGCCCAAGATGTAAAGGAAAGTATCACCTCTTATACCGGTATAGAAAAAGGAGGTGAATCACAAAGTAAACAAGCCCAAAAAGACAAGGGCAGTGTTCGCTACAAAAATCATACTGCCGTGAAAGCAATTCAGATTACAGACATTGCCGCTAAAGACCAATCTAAAAATTTGGTCGAAGAAAATACTTCACCAGATAAAGATGCCGGCCCCATTTCGAATGTCATAAGTGAATCTTTGGCAGTTTCGGATAACGAAATAGAAAATAAAGAAATAAAGTTCGCAAATACTGATTTAGATAAAAACAAGCTCGCATTTGAGAATTCTGCTCCTGACAGTAGTAACAGATTAAAAAAAGAAGGTATCGCCAAGGAAGAGGCAGATTACAAAAACAGCCTAGATAACCCTAAAAAGAAATCAATCTTCGATGAGATTAAGGAGCAAGAAGAAAATACCGAGCTTGCTGTAAATACACGCGGTAAGTGGTCAGTCGGGGCCAATGTTGCACCCGTATATTTTAACGGCTTCGGAGAAGGATCTCCGGTACATTCCATTTTTACCTCTAATTCTAAATCTGGCAATATTAACCTTAGTTACGGCCTTTCAGTTTCTTATGTGCTCAGTAAAAAACTAAGCATACGCTCAGGAATCAATAAAGTAGATTATGGCTATAATACCAATGATGTTGAATTTACCTCCTCGTTCGGAATTTCGGGAGACGGACAAATTGCGAATATCGATTATACGGCCCCCGCGGTGAATTTGGTATTAGAAAGTAAAATCGGCGGCAATGTGCTTAAAGACACCTTTGCAGAAGTCGCTGGTCTTAACAGTAGCCGTGATGGCGTAATGGCACAACAGTTCGGTTACCTTGAAATTCCTGTAGAGTTGAACTATGCCCTGCTTGACAAAAAATTCGGAGTTAGCCTTATCGGCGGTATTAGTTCGCTATTTTTAGTGAACAACTCAGTTGCTGTTACCTCAGGAGAACTAACGACCGAAATCGGCGAGGCCAATAATCTGAATACCGTAAACTTTAGCACCAATATTGGTTTTGGAGTCAGTTATAATTTCTCACCCAATATTAAACTCAATATAGAACCCGTTTTTAAATATCAGCTGAACACCTTTTCGAATACCGCTGGTAGTTTTCGACCCTTCTCAGCAGGTATCTATAGCGGACTTAATTTTAAGTTCTAAATGCATAGAACCGTTTAAAGTAGTAGTTTTTAAACCGTCTTATTTTTTTGACCAAAAGTGGGCTATGCTCCGAGTTCTTTCAGAATGGTATCTCTAACATCTTCACGAAGTGTGGTTTTATCCTCAACGGCCAACAAACCAGTCTCAAAGAAAGAATGTACCCTGACACGTAATATGCCCGGGCCACCACTAAAAAAGCGAAAGGGAAATCGTTTTTTACAATCGTGGAAAGTTATCGGTACCACCGCTATATGATGGGCAATGGCCATTGTAAAAGCCCCGTCCTTAAAGCCGTCAAGAAGAATATGCTCTTCGGGCACTCCACCCTCAGGAAAAATACAAATACTCAAGCCTTGGTTCAATCTACGTTGTGCTCTCCGATACACCCCCATACGACTACGCACGTCCTCACGGTCGACCAAGAGGCATACCCGTTTATAGAAAAAGCCGAAAAGTGGAATTTTAGCCAATTCTTTTTTACCTATAAAAACAAAGGGGTTTCTGCTGGTATACAGCATCAGCATAATATCTAACATACTGCTGTGATTGCCCACGAGCATATAGCTCACCCCCTTTTGCATTCTCTGCTCTCGAAAAATTTTCGGAGGGCATCCCATTCCATATAAAATAGGGGTAGCCCAAAGATTTCTAGCCATCCAAAAAAATTGGGGATACCATTTTTCTGAAAATGTAAAAAAGAATAGAAAAGGAAAAAACACCACTATGGGTAGAGCTACCAGAAAATGGAACCAGATTCGGTAGAACATATGACCTATTTGCCTAAGAAGAGCGAGCATCAATCAAAAGTAACTATTTGCTATCATCTTTTATGATTTGTTTTACCTTTACCCACCTAAAGACTGTTTTAAAAACATACAAAATGGCAAGAATACTGACAGGCATACAGAGTACAGGAACCCCACATTTAGGAAATATCATGGGTGCCATAATGCCCGCCATTAAAATGGCAAAAAACCCTGAGAACGAGTCTTTCCTATTTATTGCAGATATGCATTCACTGACCCAAATAAAAAATGGGAAAGAGCTGCGTAATAATACCTATGCTACCGCGGCTACTTGGTTGGCCTTTGACCTCAATATCGAAAAAACGGTATTTTACAGACAAAGTGATGTGCCACAAGTTACTGAGCTGGCCTGGTACCTGAGTTGTTTTTTTCCCTATCAGCGCCTAACACTCGCCCATTCTTTCAAAGACAAGGCGAGCAGGTTAGAAGATGTGAATGCCGGCCTATTTTCATACCCCATGCTTATGGCGGCCGATATTTTACTCTATGATGCCCATATTGTTCCTGTCGGAAAAGACCAGCTACAACATTTAGAGATGACACGTGATGTCGCCTCGCGCTTTCATGCCCAGTTGGGCGACACCTTTGTACTGCCCGAAGCAAAAGTACAGGAAGAGACCATGTACATACCCGGTACCGATGGCGAAAAAATGAGTAAAAGCAAGGGCAACCTTATCAATATTTTTCTGCCTGACAAACAATTACGCAAACAGATTATGGGGATTAAAACTGACAGCATACCCATGGATGACCCCAAAGACCCAGAGTCTGACAATGTCTTTGCCTTGTATAAAATACTAGCCTCCGAAGCTCAAATTACAGAAATGCGACAAAATTATCTAGGCGGAAACTATGGCTACGGCCATGCTAAACAGGCGCTGTTCGAACTTATATTGAAAAAATTTAGTGCCCCCCGTGAAAAATTCGATTATTATATGGCCCACCTCAACGAAATTGATGATGCTCTGGCATTCGGCGCCGAAAAGGCAAAAAAGGTAGCCGATGAGGTTCTGGAAAGGGTGAGGCACAAGCTAGGGTATTAGTTTTACGTCTTTACTACAGTTGATTATTTTACTTTTTGTAAACTCAAGGTCTTGTTCATACAAACCATGAAGCAATTTACAGCTCGCTCTTTACTTTTTTTTATTTGGTCAAGTATTTCTTTTTCGGGTATAGCTGCATACTCAAAAATACCTTCACACAGTCTTTCCCCTTTAATAGGTCAACAAAGCCAAATAAGCGGAAAAGTTATCGACAAAGAGACAGGCGAAGCTATTCCCTATTGTAATATTGCGATAGAATCGTCTTCGATCGGTACCGCCAGCAACTAACTAGGAGAATTCATACTCACACAGTCGACGCACTACCTGCCAAGCTGGTCTTCTCCCATATCAATTATGGAGAATATGTTGTAGAGGTCTCTCAAACCTCAGACATAGTCATCGAGCTTATACTATGGACCAATACTCTCGAAGGTGTCACTGTAAGCGCCTCAAAAAAAGACAGGTACGCCTTAGAACTTGCAAGGAAAACCTATCGAAAAGCGAACCTAAATTCAAATGTAAATCATTACGGCAAGGCATTTTATCGACAAAAATCTAAAAATGATGAAGCCTATTCCGAATTTTCCGAGATTTTATACGACATACACTACAACAATAAGGGGATCGAGGACTGGGAAATCCTCGAGGGGCGGTACGCCCTAAAAACCAGTGGTCTACATAATAAGAACTATACCTTATTATCGCGTTTGCTGACCCCTTTACAACCCCATACCGGCGAGCTTGTTTTTTCGATGCATCCTGAATTGGAAAACCATTATGACGTAAGGGTTATCGACTATATCGTGTCGGAAAATGATAAAATTGCTGTACTGTGGTTTAAACCCTTGGAGAATTCCGGTATCCCCACCTTCGAGGCTGAAGTATATATCAATACGAGAACGTATGACATTCTGAAAATGGTAGGGAATCTTTCTAACGACAAGCTAAAACTGGTGAAGTTGGCCGAAAAAAACAGCTCGTGGAAAAACTATACCATCTCCTATGAGATAGCCTATAGACAAGATACTATTCTACATTCAGCCATTGATTATATCAATATAGATCAGGGCTTTGACTATTATAAAAATGACAGCCTTAAGTTTCATTCCTTTTCTACTTCAAATCTCACTTTCTTTGAACACTACACCCCTACCTCGCGAAAAAACTCGGGGGCCAGTTTAGAAAAAATAAAAGTGACTGGCAAAAATTGGATAAAATAGGCTACAATGAAAAATTTTGAGCTGAAAACCCCATAGTCAAAAGAACCCCGGTCGAAGAAGAGGTCATTGCAGTCTTTGAAAAGAACAAGGCTTTTGGCTCCATTCTCCTCAATAGCCGTAATCAAGTGGCACTAATGCTATCAACTATCATAAATGATCCCTTCATAAAAGAATTAGAATCTAGTGTTAATCTGTACAATAATTACAATCCTGTAGAAAAAGTATATCTACATACCGACAAGGATATATTCGCCTCAGGAGAAACTATTTGGTATAGCGGGTATGTAGTTCTGGGCTCCTATCTCTATTTTTCAGAGGCCAGCAAGGTGCTCCATATAGATCTAATAGGCCCAACAAATAAAATTATAAGCCCGCAAACACATGAAATTATCAACGGCAAGGCCATTGGTTCTATAAAGCTCTCTGAAAATCTGGCATCGGGCAATTACCAATTACGATCCTATACCGATTGGATGCGAAATTTTGATGCGGATTTCTTTTTTACAAAAACGATAAAAGCCCTCAATAAGAAAAATACACCGCCACTTTCCATTGAGAAGGAAGATAAAATTGATTTACAATTTTTTACTGAAGGCGGCTATGCAGTAGCTAATTTAATCGGACAAGTAGCTTTTAGAGTCATTGGAAGCGATGGCCTGCCAAGAAAGGTGCAAGGACAAATACTAAATTCAAAAGGCAAATTCATAGCCACTTTACGCCCTATTGACAGAGGAGCTGGGTTTTCTCCTTTAACCCACAATCAGGAGAGACATATACCACCGTTGAAGGATGGCTCCGATACCGACGGCTGACCTCTCTCCTCAGAACTCTCCATCGTAGTAACAGATATGGGGCAAGTGACAAAAAATCCTGTTTCGGGGCATATTCTAACCCACCTTTTATTGCAATCAGATTTGAAAGGTCATATCAGTAATCCGACACTTCTTTTAAAAATCAAAAAAGAGCGACTCTGCACGCTTTGGATCTGGTTATGCTGACCCATGGTTGGAGAAAACTGCCATGGTAAGAAATTCAAAAGGATGCTAATCCTCTCAAAGAATTTGCCTTTTCAAAGGGCCTTACCATATCAGGAACTGCCAGAGATTTGAACAGTAAGCCCTTGAAAAACACCATCCTTACTATAATTGCCTAATCCGAAACAGATATAGGAATGTTTTCTGCCATAACCGCTAATGATGGTGCCTTTTTAATATCTGATTTTAATTTTAAGGATAGCACAGATATTGTATTCAATGCCCTTAATTCGGCAAAAAAGCCAATAGATGTAAAGGTGAGTCTAGCTGCCGATAAAACCATAAGACCCCTACCTCGATACATAAGCACCCTTTTTAAAGACACAGAAGAGATTGAGAAATATTCCAATTTTTCGGCCGCACGAAAAAATATGCGTTTTTTATATGACCTTGCCAAAACCACAGCGCTAGATGAGGTGGTTGTCACCAAAAAAAGACGGTTAAAATTGGAAATTCACGACCATCTGTGTATGGGCAATCCCCTGATGCTGCGCTCTACACTGCAGATAATATAGCATTTCAAAGCGTCCTTAATTTGGTGCAACTATTTGCAGAGGTGACCGTCTCAGGAAACCGGGTAAGTATTTGAAATTATGGGTCCTTGACGGCATTCCGGTTTTCAATGAGAATCCGGCGCCCCTTGATGGCTTCGATCAAGCAATGAACCCCGGCCCGGTGCCATCATATATCGCGACTATGGATACTTTTTCAGTCGAGCGGGACGAAATTCTAAAAGGGCCTTCCGTGGCCATTTATGGTTTAAGAGGAGCCAATGGGGTCTTCCTCGTATATACCAAAAGAGGCGGAGGCAAAACCGTAACTCCCGTATTCTCACCCAATTTTACCATTATGGGCCATGAAGCGGAAAGAGCGTTTTACTCCCCAAAATACGAAGTGAAACTTGATCAGCATACTACCCCTGACTATAGGGCGACACTCTATTGGAACCCTTCATTTATAACCGACAAAAATGGAAATGCAAGACTGAGATTCTATAATTCAGATAATGCCCAACAAATTCAGGTAGCCATAGAAGGACTCTCGAACTACGGAACGCCTGGGGCCTATTTAAAGACTTTTGGGAAAAGGAAATAAAAATTTCTTGAAACCGACTATCTCAGAGGCAAAGCCTAGGGAAACTCTCTTCGATTAAACCAAAACACCTATCCCTGTCGACCATGCTTCGCCTTATATAAAAATACTTGTCTCCGAACTTATATTGAAAAATTTAATGCCCGAGCAAAATTCTATTATTATATGGGCCCCCTCAATGAAATTGACGACGCCCTCGCATTCGGCACTAAAAAAGTAGCCAATGAGCTTTTGGAAAAGGTTCGAAATAAAGTTGGATATTTATTGCTTAAACAATCAACATTTATGAGATGTATCTTCTGTTTGACATTCCTGCTTATTGGGCAAACCATAAGCTCACAAGTTAGTATTACACAAGCGGAGCTAAAAACCTGAGTTCGACCTAAGATTTAATCTACAGAATACAAATAAAAGCTAAGATTTGAAATGGAAAATTTGAAGGAATATCTGGATATTTCAAAAA
>JASFYU010000126.1:0-13929 GCA_045046905.1 Flavobacteriaceae bacterium
TTTTGAAATATCCAGATATTCCTTCAAATTTTCCATTTCAAATCTTAGCTTTTATTTGTATTCTGTAGATTAAACCTTAGGTCGAACTCAGGTTACTAACATAATCAGGAATGAACGAGTTTTAAATGGGTCATTTTTTGGCTAATTTGGTATATGAACAGTTAAGGAGCCCTTAAATCAGATCAATATACGGTTCAAGGATATAACTTGCTTCCGTCGATTAAAATTTGGATCATAAAGACGAATACATTTATTATCTTGTGTTCGATAAATTTTAGAATTCAATTGGTATTAGGGCTACATAATCAAAACAAATCCTTAGTCATACTTATTTTGAGTATCAAAGGGCAGGCCATTGAAAAAATTTAACCACTTTAATAACAATAAATAAATGAAACGCACTATTTCTTTACTTCTGCTTTGTCTTGTAATTTCGGTATCGCCGTCTTTGGCGCAATCCGGAAAAGTCTATGACAATCTTACCATGACCAGTAAAATATTAAAAAGTGAACGCAAGTACGCCGTGTATTTGCCACCTGATTATGAGCATTCGGAACGTAGTTATCCCGTTTTATATCTTCTGCACGGGGCAGGCGATGATCAAACTGCTTGGGTACAGTTCGGAGAGATTTTGCGTATAACGGATGCTGCCATTAAAGAAGGTAAGGCAACCCCAATGATTATTATAATGCCCGATGCCAATACGAATAAACGTGGTTATTTTAATCAAGGAAAAGACTGGCGGTATGAAGATTTCTTTTTTGAAGAACTTCTACCGCATGTAGAGAAGAAGTACCGTATCAAGAGCGAAAAGCATTATCGAGCGATAGCCGGCCTTTCGATGGGTGGGGGAGGCTCTTTTATGTATGCCTTGCATCATCCTGAACTATTTTCGTCGGCCTGCCCCTTAAGTGCTTATGTAGGTCCACTGACCATCGAAGATTTAAAAGAACATATGAATAGCGGTGATGTCAAGTATTCTGAAGCGGAGATTCTAACATATTTTCAGCAACACAATGCCGTTAATCTCATTGAAAGTGTGGCTGTGGAAGATGTCAAATCGGTGCGTTGGTTTATCGATTGTGGCGACGATGATTTTTTGTTCGAAGGTAATAGCTTGGTGCATATCGCTATGAAGAAAAAAGAAATTCCTCATGAGTACAGAGTGCGTGATGGGCGCCATAATTGGCCCTACTGGAGAGAATCGCTGCCCCTTGTTCTGTCTTTTGTCTCCGATACTTTTCATCAAAATTAAAACGCCTAAAATTTACTATTAATGCAAATAAAGCTCCTAATTAGTTGCTTTTTGTTTTTTACGCTTACCGCAACCTTTTTTGTTTCTTGTAACCGTACTCCTCAACTTCCTAAGGAAACTCCTTTGGTCATTTTAGAGGATTCTATAACCGGACTTAACAGGGCCAAAGAAATAAGGCGAAATACCCCGGTTCAGGTTGCAGAAGGGCTTACGCTTTCACTCTGGGCTTCCGATTCACTGGCGCCTGATCCTGTAGCCATGTCAATTGATGATCTGGGTAGGGTGTACCTTAGCCGTACCAATCGCCAAAAAAATTCTGAATTTGATATCCGTGGGCATCGTGATTGGATGACGCGTTCCATTGCCCTTAAGTCAGTTGAGGAACGTCGGGCTTTCATAAGAGAAACATTTGCTCCTGAAAAAAGTGAGGAGAATAAATGGCTCAAAGACTTGAACAATGATACTATTCATGACTGGCGAGATCTTACGGTTGAAAAAGAGGAAATTTGGAGGTTGGAAGACCGAAATGGAGATGGCCTAGCCGATATATCCACTAGAATTCTAAATGATTTTAATGAAGAGATAACAGATGTAGCGGGAGCTTTATTGGTTCGTAAGGAAGATGTTTTTGTAGGAATAGGGCCTGATATGTGGCGATTAATCGATACCAATGATGATGAGGTGTTGGATACTAAAACCTCTGTGGCGCATGGTTTTGGCGTGCATATAGGATTTGGCGGGCACGGTATGTCGGGTGTCATCGAAGGTCCTGACGGAAAAATATATTGGGGTATTGGTGATATCGGATTGAATATTACTACCGATGAGGGTACGCATTATATGTATCCTAATCAAGGAGTAATTGTTAGGGCAAACCCCGATGGAAGCGATTTTGAAGTATTTGCCGCCGGGCTCAGGAATACCCATGAGTTTGTGTTTGATGCCTATGGTAATATAATATCCTCGGACAATGACGGGGATCACCGTGGTGAGAGTGAACGTTTGGTGCATATTGTAGAGGGCCACGATGCGGGCTGGCGTGCCAATTGGCAGTATGGTAAATATACCGACCCGAAGAACAATGACTATAATGTTTGGATGGATGAAAAATTGTTTGTCCCTAGATGGAAAAATCAAGCGGCTTATATTATTCCGCCGATTATGAATTTTCACAATGGCCCAACGGGTATGGTATACAACCCAGGAACAGCTTTGGGAAAAGAGTGGTTGAACAAATTCTTTTTAGTCGAGTTTGCAGGTAATCCGAGCAGATCGCATATATGGGGTTTTAGTCTAAAACCTAAGGGAGCCTCTTTTGAGTTAAAAGAAGAACAAGATATTTTAAGTGGTATACTTCCCACAGGAATGCGGTTCGGACCTGATGGTGCATTGTATATAGCAGATTGGATTAACGGCTGGGATACTAAAAATTACGGTCGCGTCTGGAAACTCGATGTGGCAGCCGAAAAGAATGATTTAAAGGCAGAACGAAAGGAAACAGAAGGTTTGATGGCCCTTGATTATTCGAAGCAATCTATTGAAGAACTTACAAATTTATTAGCGTACTCAGATATGCGTATTCGACTAAAAGCGCAATTTGAATTGGTAGAAAGGGGTAAAAAAGGTTTTGGTGTTTTTAAAGAAAGTCTTAAAAAAGAAGATAATCAATTTGCAAGAATCCATAGTATTTGGGGCATAGGCCAATTAGCTGCAAAAGTAGCTAGTCATGCTAAATTTTTGATACAGCTGTTACGTGATAAAGACCCTGAAATTGTGGCACAGGTTATTAAAGTTATGGGAGATATAAAATACGGGGCAGCAGCGGCTGAACTTATTCCCTTGTTACAAAGTGAAAGTCCTCGTACCCGTTTTTTTGCAGCGCAGGCCTTGGGGCGTATTCAGTATAAAGATGCGGTTCAACCCATACTAGGTATGATTGCTGATAACAATGATGAAGACGTTTATTTACGACATGCAGGGGTGCTCGCACTTTCGAGAATAGGCGAGGTCGATACCATAATTGATTTGGTCGATAGTTCTGATCGTAGTTTGAGAATTGCGGCCGTCTTGGTCTTACGTAGACTGCAGAATCCCTTGGTGGTGATATTTTTGAATGATGCTGATGAATTTATTGTAACAGAAGCTGCCCGTGCGATTAATGATGATTGGTCAATCGAGGAAGCCCTGCCTGCATTAGCTTCCATTATAACTGAGGAACGGTTTACTTCGGAACCTTTGTTGCGCCGAGCTATTAATGCGGCACTTTGGGTAGGTGGAGAAAAAGAACTGAATAATCTTATAGCCTTTGCCAAAAGAAAAGAAGTTTCTGGTGTCTTGCGAGGAGAAGCATTAGCAACGATTGCCACATGGGCTTCCCCTTCGGTCTTGGATCGCGTAGACGGCAGATATCGAGGTGAGGTTAAAAGAGATTCTAATATGGTGAAACAAAAAATAGAAGCCCTCCTTCCTGAATTTTTGGCAGACACCAATGAAGACATTCTAGTCGCGGTATCCAAAACCTTGAGTTCTCTTGGAATAGAAAGTCAAAACTCGAAATTGGTAAAAATTATGGCGAACCATAAATCTCCAAAAGTACGTGCCGCAATGCTCAAGGCCTTGGGGGGTCTGCAGTATCAAAATATTGGATCGGTTATGCGATCCGGTATGAAGGATCCAGATCAAGATGTACGTACCATGGCCCTAGGTCTAGTCGCTCAGATGAATATTACCAAAGAAGATCTACCTTCAATAATAAACCCTATTTTCATAAGGGGATCCATTGGTGAGCAACAAAAAGCGATGAGTGTTCTCGGAGAAATGCCGATTGATAAGACCCGAAAGATTTTGGGTCAAATGATTAAGCGGGCAAAATCAAAAAAATTACCTTCGGCCGTAATATTAGATTTAATCGAGGCCGTTGAACTTTCGGGATCCGAAGCACTAATTGCACAATTGGGGGTGTTGAAAACTACGGGCAATACCGTAGAGGCCTTTAAGGAAACCTTGGAAGGTGGTAGTTGGAGAGTGGGAAGAAACTTTTTCAATAAAAACCCTACCGGCCAATGTGTCCGCTGCCATGCGGTTGGCGGATTGGGCGGCAGGGTCGGTCCAGAGTTGGATAATATTGGTGCTATACTGAGTCGAGAAGAATTGCTGCTGGCCTTGATAAACCCCAGCGCGCGATTGTCACCAGGATTTGGAACCGTTACGGTAACCTTAAAAGATGGGCAGGTAGTTACTGGGGTGCTTGAAGAAGAAAGCGATGATGAACTGATTCTTAGAACATCGGATGCCGAACCTTTGAAAATAGCCCTGTCAAGGATAAAGAAACGTGAAAATATGACGTCGGCAATGCCACCAATGGCTAGTACAATGTCGAAAAGAGAAATTCGAGATGTTATCGAATATTTGTCTAGATTAAAGAAGAGATAGTATTTTTGCAAACAATATGGTGTCAAATTTTAGTTAAAGGGGTTCGATTAGTATTTATAATGGATGGATAGCAAGAGATTAAGTATTCAAGTTAGTATCGGAATAGTGTTGTTTGTTGCTATCTCGGTAATTTTAGAAGGAGAATATACACAAGATGTTTGGATAGAAAAGACTATAACGGCACTTGTCTTCGGTTTGGTCTATGGGATGTTCCTATGGGCAAGAGAAAAATTTAAAAAGTAAATAAGACTATGGTTTATAGAAGATTTGGAAGAACGGATTGGCAAGTAAGTGAAATTGGGTATGGCATGTGGGGTATGGCCGGATGGACAGAGTCTGATGACTTACAATCAGCAAAGTCCTTGGATTTAGCCGTAGCAAACGGTGTAAATTTTTTTGATACAGCCTGGGGCTATGGCGAAGGGCATAGTGAACAGCTGTTGGGTGAATTGGTGGGTAGGCATCCAAACAAGAAATTGTATACGGCTAGTAAGCTCCCTCCTAAAAACTTTCAATGGCCTTCTAAGCCAGCGTATACATTAGAGGAATCTTACCCGACCTCACATATTGTAGAATATACCGAAAAAACCCTTAAAAATTTGGGTTTAGAGCAATTAGACCTCATGCAGTTTCATACCTGGGACGATGGTTGGTCAGATAGAGAGGAATGGCAGCGCGCTATTGAAGACTTGAAGTCAGCAGGAAAAATAGCAGCCATGGGTATTAGCGTAAACCGCTGGGAACCTGAAAACGGTATAGAGGCGTTAAAAACGGGAACAATAGATGTTGTACAGGTCATTTATAATATTTTTGATCAAGCACCTATAGATGCCCTCTTTCCGTTGTGCGAAAAAATGGATATTGCGGTAATAGCCCGTGTTCCTTTTGATGAGGGTACATTGACCGGCGCTATTACTAAAGAAACCACCTTTCCTGAGGGCGATTGGAGGGGTACCTATTTTGTTCCTGAAAATCTTATTTCAAGTGTAGAACATGCTGATGCATTACGACCACTTGTACCTGAAGGAATGAGCATGGCAGAAATGGCTTTGCGGTTTATTTTAGAAAATAAGATGGTGGGTACAGTAATTCCTGGTATGCGGAAACAGCGAAATGTCTTGGCCAATACTGCTACCAGTGATGGCAAGGGGCTATCAAAAGCATTGTTTCGAGAATTACAAGGCCATCGGTGGGATAGAAAACCAACCTCTTGGTCGCAGTAGCTTAGTGAATGTTTCTATTTGTTAGGCCTTCAAAAAATCAATAAGTTGTTCATTAACTGCTTCTTGGTGCATAGAATGGCCCAAACCTTCGGTGGAAACCAAAGTACTGTTTTTCCAGTTTTCTTGTACTTTTTTTGAGGCGTGATAAGGTGTTATTTTATCAAATTTGTCATGAAATAGAATTCCTTTTGTTGCTATAGTTCGGGCGTATTCCGAGGTAGAGAAATCTCGAATTCGAAACCCGAAGTGCTGTAGTACATACGTATCAAGCGCATTCATGACCCGGTTATTAAATTTGAGAAGATTTTGAAAGTGTTCCATAATCTCATAAAATTCTGAGGGCGCTCCAATAGTGATAATCTTGTCAATCTTCGTATTAGGATGTTTGTGTTGATTATAGAGTATGGTCATGCCGCCAACAGAATGGCCTACCAAAAATTGTGGTTTGTAGTGGTCGATTATATGTTTTAAAGATTCGGCATATAAAGGAACATGCAGTTTTTTTCCTGATGAATAACCATGCCCGGGAGCATCAAAAGCAATAATGTTAAAATTGGATTCTTTTAATTTCTCAATAAGATTTCGCCACCGAAATGAATTGCTTTCCCAGCCGTGTATCAGCAGTACGGTTTTTTTATTACCAGGCCATTTATAAGTCTGTATCTTATGAATGCCAATGGTATGGGTCTCATGTTTCGCATCGTCTAAAAACTCCTGTTGCTGTGGTAATATTTTTCCTTTTCGTACAGTGCAAAAAAGACTGAAGGCTTTAATTGCCGTTCTTTTTGGAGAAACCAACGACAACAGGTTAAAGTACTGGCCGTAGGCCAATGGCACAATTTTAGCCATAATTTTTTTCATGGGTTACTTTTTAAAAAAAAGCAAAAATACACTTTCTTTGATGAATTAATTGAAGTGTCAGAAGCACCACTGCGTCGAATGCTTTTGAGATAAAAAAATGTTCAGGCACATTGATTATAGGAATCTACTCCAAGGTTGTCTGCTTATAACCTGAGTTCTGCCTAAGATTTGAAAATGTTAGAAGTCGATGGCTTTTAAACCAATATATATCGAAGTCCCTTGATTGAGAGTAGCATCATAATTAGCATTTATATAAGCTGGCTAATTTTACTAATTCCAGCTAATCATAAGGTATTTTATTTTGGCTTCGTCTGGAATCTGAACGGCTTCAATATTTTTATTTGAAGCATATCTGAGATTCGAAGGCAGTTCTTTTTTGTCAATCGTAAAATAGATATCACTGTCCTTGAGTAAGATAACCACATTATTCATTGAGGTAATAATCTTGCGTATGGCATAATTGTCTTTAATGTCTTTGAAAGTACTGCTGAGACCAATACCTTTTTCAGTAACAAAACGTGTGTCTTCTATTCTGATGTTCTCAATGGTCGGAATACTATCAGAACTTGGGGTAAGTGTCAATAAATGCTTTCCTCCTTTTTCGAAAATCTTTATTTTTTTTGAGTTGTTCGCTAGGTATAGGACTATGGTGTCTTTCTTTACCGAATCTTGGGCGTAAATAACCTCCAAATCTCTCGCTAAACTTATTCTATCAAGTTTGCCTACCCGATTCTTGGTTATTAAAAATGAAGTATCGACTTCTTTTTTACAACTAAAAATAAGGGCTAGGAGTATACTGAAAATGAATAGTATTTTTTTCATATTTTTTTAACGTATCACTTTTTTTAAGACCCCTAAAAGGCCTCGAATAAATGTTGCACTGGTTAGAACCTTGATGATAGGATTTTGGCGTGTACTTCTTCGTGTCGAGGTTCTTCGTGTCGAGGTTCTAGATTTTTTCTTTTCGATTGCTGCTTCTGCCTTTTCAATTTTTTCGTTCAAGATTTCATAGGCACTTTCGCGATCTATGGTCTTATTGTATTTTCGGACCAGTTTAGAGCTGGCAATAACGCCCTTCAATTCGTTTTCGGTCAAGATGTTCATTCGGCTCATGGGTGCCCTTAATAATGTGGCCGCAAGGGGTGTTGGTCTTCCTTTTTCATCAAGAGCTGATACCAATGCCTCTCCGATGCCAAGAGAGGTAAGAACGTTTTTAGTATCATAATATTCTGAAATGGGGTAGTTTTCTGCGGTTAGTTTTATTGCTTTTCGGTCTCTTGCCGTAAATGCTCTGAGTGCGTGCTGCACTTTTAGGCCTAACTGCGCTAAGACCGCATTGGGTACATCTGTTGGGTTTTGAGTCACGAAATAAAGCCCTACGCCCTTGGATCGTATCAATTTAACAATGCTTTCTATTTGTTCCAATAGGGCCTTTGATGCGTTTCTGAAAATAAGATGTGCCTCATCTATAAATAAAATAAGTTCAGGTCGATCGCTATCACCCTGCTCCGGAAAGGTCGAATAGATTTCCGCTAATAAACTCAACATGAAGGTAGAAAAGAGTTTTGGGCGATTTTGAATATCAGTCAGTCGAAGGATGTTGATATACCCCCGACCGTTTTCATCGATTCGAGTTAGGTCATCGACTTCAAAGGATTTTTCTCCAAAAAATAAATCTGCCCCCTGTTGTTCCAACTCGATAATCTTGCGAAGAATAGTGCCTGTTGAACTGGTAGAGATACGGCCGTATTCTTTTGCGAATTCTTTCTTTCCGGTACCCGTTGCATATTGAAGTACTTTCTTAAAATCTTTTAGGTCCAATAGAGGTAATTTGTTGTCATCACAATATTTGAACACCACAGCAACAATACCTTCTTGAGTTTCTGAAAGATCTAAAATTCGTGATAAAAGGGTTGGGCCGAATTCCGATATGGTAGCCCTAAGTTTAACACCGTCTTGTTCGGAGAGCGATAAGATTTCTACGGGAAAGCTCTTTGCTTCGAAAGGGATACCTATTTTCTCGTGACGTTCGTCAATTTTCGGATGTCCAGGACTGGGTTTCGCTAGGCCGCTGAGGTCGCCTTTTAAATCCATCAATAGCACAGGAATTCCTTTGTCTGAGAGGTTTTCAGCCATTACCTGTAGTGTTTTTGTTTTTCCGGTACCTGTTGCTCCAGAAATAAGACCATGCCTATTCAATGTTTTAAGCGGAATTTTTACCAATGCATTGGTCACGGCCTCCTCATTTAAGATGGCTGCGCCCAAGGTGATAAAATCACCTTTTGTAGTATATCCTTTTTCTATATGGGCAAAAAAATCTTCTTTGGATTTCATCCTATCGAATTAATTTTTATAAAAATAGGAGATTTTTAAGCAAAAGAAGAGTAGATACAGGTCTAGGTTATTAAATGTAATCAACATTAAAACCCGACTAAGGATACTTCAGAAAACAATATACTTTATTCTTGCCTGTCGATATAAGCTAGTGGTGCTTGTTGGTCGATTACGCAGACTTGTTTCGAGCTCATTTGCTTTAGGAACAAATTGAGAGTGTTCTTTGAGACCAGCCGCTAGATAGCAGACTGAGTTCAATCTATTAGTAGTCTAGTATGCGATATATTTTACCATCTGCCTTAGTGAATACATAAATTGAACCAGCACAGTCTTTACCTATTTTTAAGTCTACGCGATTATTTTTTGAAATTTGCCTAAAGTTTTGAGTTTTGTTGTTCAGAGATACTTTTAATTTTTCTATTCTGCCTGTTCTTAAATCACTTATAAAAAGTTTGCCGGTCGGAATATCACCGAATACATATTTTTTGGCTAGCGGGCCTTTGTCTGCAACAAAACCTCCACTGATTGCGGCACCTTCGGTATGGTCGTATTGAATTACGGGATAGGTGATTCCGTAGTCGAGATCGTTCTTGGGTAGGTCATAAATAGCATTAAGATTACCATCGGGGTTTATGCGAAAAGTACCTTCACGAATAGGCCATCCGTAAAATTTTCCTGCGGTAATACGATTTAGCTCTTCTATTTGGGCATGGCCAATATCACTGCAGAACATGTTTCCAGAGGCATCCCAACTTATCTTATTAGGGTTTCTGAAGCCAAAGGCCCAAACTTCTTTTGCTTTGGTGTCAATGGCTGTAAAAGGATTGTCTTTCGGAATTCCATAGTTGCCGTTGGTACTGGTATTTCCTCTTGGGTCAATTCTTAAAATGCTACTCCAAACCTTGCTGCCATTGTGATAGGCTACTTCTTTATAACCGTTTTGAACGCTGCCGCCATCGCCCAGGCATATATACAACATGCCATAGTCTAAATCTCCTTTTTTAACGGTCGGATTAAAAGCAATTTCCTGCATGCCATGAATGCCAGTGACAAAATCAATGCGCATAAGCTCTCTGCTCGTTCCAGAGAAAGTACGTGATCTTGGGTTGTCTAATTTCCATTCCTTTACCACCCATTGTAAAGTTCTGGGGATACTATCTGAAAAAGTGAAATCGGCAGCTTGGGTTTCCTTTGGTTCAGAATGGGTGGTGTATAACAATCCGTTTTTCTGAAAATCAGGATGAAAGGCAAAGCTGCCGAAACCTGTTCCTAAACCGGGTTCGCTAATAAAATGCTCCTCAAGGTCAGTAAGAGATAGGAATACATGTGCTTTGCTTTCTTTTATTTCAAATAAGGAACCTCTTGAGTCATTGATGAAGAGCCGACCAGAGTCTCCGCCACATTCCATTTTGTTTATTCGTGCAAGTGGCGATTTTTCACTAGATGGGGCGATTTGGGCAATGAATTCAAGGCTGGCTGTTAAAGGAGAAAAAAGCAAGGTATCTTTTATGGGTTTTTTTAACACCTCAGACGATTGTGTATTCAGTGCTGAAGGAGCCATGAATGAATGCATATAGCTCAGAATAGCTTCAATATCTGCGTCAGTGATATGGTCAAAACCAGGCATTGCTACCAGATAGTCTTTCATTAATGCCATGGTTCTATCGTCTTGAATAGCTATCATTTTGCTAGGGTATTTAATAAACTCCCTTATCCAACTGGTCTTTACTTTATGGGTCAGTCCGCTAAGGTTGGGGCCTATTCCGTGCTGTTTGAAATTATGGCATGAACTACAGTGTTGAGCGAACAGCTGTTGTCCATTTTCTATTTCTTTGATATCGGTACTGATACTTGTGCCAAACACTGCTTTGGGGTCTTGTTTACAGCTTTGAAATACGCCTATAATTAGTAGTAGAGGAATGTAAATAGGTCTCATATAGTCTTTCCAATTTATTCTTGGCTATGAAAAGCGTACAAGATATGGTTAAAAAGGATAACTGATGTTTAATTGTGGGGCGATAGCTCAAAGGGGTTTAACTCGCCTGCGTATGGCAGGTTCCCTAATGCCTTGCGTGGAACTCAGGTTTATAGTTCAAAATTATTTCTAGAAATATCTTTGGCCTTGCACACCAATTGCAATGGCGTATTTTCTATCTTTACGCAATGGTAAATGAGGATATTTCTGCCTTGGTAGACAAAGGTGAAATGCTGCCCTTGATGGAGGAGTTTTACACGATTCAAGGAGAAGGCTTTCACAAGGGGACTGCGGCATATTTTATTAGGATAGGTGGGTGTGATGTGGGTTGCCACTGGTGCGATGTAAAAGAAAGTTGGAATGCAGGAACGCATCCGCCGACGGCGATTGAGAATATTGTGGCCAATGCCGCAAAATATTCGGATACTATTGTAGTTACAGGAGGAGAACCTTTGACATGGAATATGGATCCTTTGACCAATGCCTTAAAGGCAAAAAACCTAAAGACCCATATTGAAACATCTGGTGCCTATGCCTTAACGGGAAGTTGGGATTGGATTTGCCTATCGCCTAAAAAGAACAAACTACCCGAAAGCGGAATATATGATGTAGCCAATGAACTCAAGGTCATAGTATATAACAAACACGATCTTATTTTTGCCGAAGAACAGGCTGCAAAGGTCAACGAAAACTGTATTCTTTATTTACAGCCTGAATGGAGCGTTCGTGACAAAGTTATTCCCTGGATTGTAGATTATGTGATGCAACATCCTAAATGGGTAGTATCGCTACAGACGCATAAATACTTGAATATTCCTTGAATGAACGTAGGAAGTAATGAGTACCTAGTAATAAGTACAGAGTACAAAGGGGTTGAGTAAGTAGCTAGAAACCAGAAACGAAAAGAGTAGCGCCTAGAATCAAGGGCCAAAACGAGTAACCATCAATCATTATTTTCCTCCATTGCCTTGCAGGTCCAAGATGCATTCGGAATCTAGTCCTGGGGCATTGGCAAGTCCTTTTGAAGCACGCTGCTCTAGCATATACAAAACACTTTGGCCGCTAAGGGAGCAACTGGCCTGTACTTCATCTTCAATGCCAATCTTGGCTTGTACCTGTTCGTTTTTATTTTGCGGGCCACCAAACTGAAGCTCAGCACGCATTAGGCAACCTTGTACATTGCAATGGTTTTCGGCATCTGGGTCCTCATGGTCGTTTATCGTTGAGGTGCCTAAATTAACTAATCCGAACAAATGGCCGAATTCATGGTTTAGCGTAGAGGTTTCTATATCGCTATTAGAGATGATAATGCTTTTGCTTGCGAGCTTACGAACGGTCACCTCATGAATTATCATAGAGGTATTGCGGTATACGGCTCCTAAGGTTACTAGGTCTTCATCTTCATTATCTTCCTCAGAGGGGGCATCGGCAAAATAAATATAAATAGCCAAAGTTGTTCCGTTATTATAAATGGTTCTGTTATCGCTTTCTAATTTTGCTATTTCTTCAAGCGTAAGACTTTCTTCATTCGGAGAATCTAATTGGGTATACACGATTTCGATATTCTCTTTGAATGTTCTTTGTTTTAAGAAAAGAACAAAGTTGTTCATCGCTGCCTCTGAAGGTCGAAAGTCGGTAACGTAGGCAATTTCGATAATCAATTTGTCAAAGGAATCATTAGAGAGCAGATCTTTCGCTGAATCTCCGGTGGCGAGCAGATTTGCAGATTTGTCAATAGATTTCAGATTTTCGTCATCATTGGTCGATTTTTTTGAACAGCCTAAGGTGACAACCAAAAACAAAAACAATATTGAGATACCACATCTTTTCATAGCTATGTATTTTTTAATCCCCAATACTAATGCAAAAAATGTGCCGACTAGTATCATTCGGCCGTTAATCTTGCTAAATAATCATAATGTTCTCCCTCATATATCAGTTCACAGCATAAATTATTGGCATGAGCGGCACGTTGTAAGGTATTGTAATCCAAATATAACCAATAAAACGGATTGGTTTTTTCGCCCTTATACTTCATCGTAAATTCCACTTCACCATAATAGGTACTAGTATCAGCTATCCAATACCCCCCGTCGGTATCTTCCTCGAACATATAAATGATATCACTTGAATCGAGTAAAATTTGACCCTTGGTTTTTAGGAGCGATTTTAAATGGGTAAAAAAACGGTTCAGGTTCTTCAGTTTTTGGGCAAGGCCTATACCGTTCATCAGTAACAATAGGGTGTCGAATTTTTGTTGTTCAAAGCTATAGAAATCGGCATGCGCCAGCTGTTTCACTCCTCGTAGCTTACAGGTCTGAATGGCCCCCATAGAATTGTCCAAGGCCGTTGTGTCATATCCTTTTTCTTGTAGGTAGAGACTATGACTTCCTGCTCCACTGCCGATGTCTAATATTTTTCCTTTGCATAGCTCGAGAGCTTTTTGCTCCAAAAGAGGCATGGTGTCAAAATCTCGAAAGAGATAAGGTAGAGGTATAACATCTTTTTCATCCAAAGACGAAAAAGTAATTATATCCTCGGTATAATGCCCGTTTTGGTAATCTAACAAGGCGTTTCCAAATATATCGCTCATGTGTACAAAGATGTATGGCTATTTTGATTATAAAATGCGCTATTTTAAGGTTTATTTAGTATTAGGCCGTAAAAGTGATGTTTTTCTGTGTTTCTTACATAATTTTGAAAAGATATTTTAAGAGACTGTTTTGGATTGTATGATTAGAATTTTGTAGTAACCTGAGTTCGACCTAAGATTTAATCTACAGAATACAAATAAAAGCTAAGATTTGAAATGGAAAATTTGAAGGAATATCTGGATATTTCAAAAATTT
>JASFYU010000127.1:0-26222 GCA_045046905.1 Flavobacteriaceae bacterium
AAATTAACCCGTTAGTCTTTCTAAAATTCAGCTTCGAATTGAATAAAAAAGCATCTAAACTGTAAACAAATCTTAGGTCGAACTCAGGTTAGTAGTAAAGCGCTCATAACTATGGGCAATATATCTAGAATAGAAAGTAACTGGAGTTCCAAGCTAATGTGCAAATGCCAAAAAATGCTTTGTTTCTTCCGAGTCCGTTGAAAATGGGTTGTCAATAAAAGGGGTATACCTACTTTTACAAAAGAGATTGCTGCTACCAAATGATATTTTCATCATAATGATCTACGATTAGGGCATCAATCTTTCCCGTCATCCCTATAGAGTCCCTTACCATATTTAGAATCCCGCCTTGCTTCACATCATCCAAAGCAAAAGCCGTTGTTTCGCCACATTAATACTTCAGCTTAACCTCAGTAAATTTAAGTTAATATGAATTAAGTTGCCAAAAACTCTTGTGTAGAAATTTTTGGCTCCAATGATTTAGAGATTGATTGTTTTCGGTTTCTTATTCATCCTGTCAAATCCTGCAGAGACAACTGAAGGTGCAGACAACCCAATGGTTGTAGTAACTCCTGTCTTATCAATTTTTTAAACAAAAGATATTCGTCGTTTCATTAGCATCATTTCTGTTAGAAATCTATATTAAACCCTCTCTGCATAAGTTAACATTCTTGCTTTTCAATACCTTTTAAACGCTACATAGCGGATAAGATGCTGTTCATTTCCCCAAAGTCCATATTATGTATAAATAGTTAAAAGGAGTCTAAGTAGAAATCCACATTTTCCTTGATAATTATGTCAATGGGCACATGATGCACGGCTTTGAGTTTTTTCTTGGAAACAAAGAGGTTGAAAAAAGTCTGAACAGCCCATTTACCCTGGAAAATAGGACTTTGAGAGATGAGGAAGGAAATGCCACCCTTCTTCATTTCACGTATGTTTTCCTCTATGACATCAAAACCGATTACCCGAATGTCCAAATCGTGTGATATATGAAAATCAGAAACAAGATGGGCTCTTGAATTGGTTACAAATACGCCTTTAATATTAGGATTTTTAATATAACATTTTGTCAATTCCTTAACCACATCACTCTTATCTGTCGAGTGAATCGTTAGGGTATATATTTTACGCTTTGTTGAGTTATCTGATGTTTTAAAGAAATCTAGAAACCCTTTCTCTATTGTCCTTACGAGAGAACTATTTTCCACTCCTTTAACCATATTTACCACAAGAATGTTGTCATCCGGTCTTAAAATAGAATCCAGGAGCTTGGCCGCTACCAGTCCGCTCGATTTTGAATCGGGACCTATATAACTTATAGGATTGCCATCAGAAATATTTGCATCGATAAATACATAAGGAATGTTCTTTTTGTCAAGTTCCTTGGTTAATAACCGACTCTCTTTTTCGAACAAGGGCGCTAAAATAACCCCTGAGGGATTCTTTTCAACAATTAATTTGGCCTGTTTGACGAAACTTGATTCATCGAACAAGAAATACTCAAGATGATCCATAACAAATCCATAGACTTCGTACTCCTGGCCAATTTTTTCAATACCTATTTTGGGTAATGCCCAATATTTCTCTATGTTGTTTGCTTCCGGCAGCAAGGTGCATATTGTAAACTGCTTTCCTAAAGCAAGAGTGCTGGCAAGGAAATTTGGGTTAAAGCCCAATTCATCAATGGCATCTTCTACTAGTGCCTTTTTTTTAAGCGACACTTTGCCTCTTTTATGGATAACCCTGTCAATTGTACCAGTAGATATATTAGTGTATTTGGCGATATCTCCGATGGTTACTTTACTTGATTTAGCCATGATTTTTTAATTGACTCCGGTTTTTTTAAAATGTAATTATTGTGTAGGGGCACAATGACGTTCTATTTTTGAAACGTACGGAATATTTGGTAATAAAAAAAATAAAAATAAAAAAACATGTGCCAGTTCATGTCTAATCTAGAATTATACTCTCAACTATTACCACTACCAATATTTATGTTCTCAAAAAAAAGTTGGCTACTTCATTTAACTAGACATAAGTTAGGAGCGTATATACGGTTTAAATTAATAATGTCAATAAAAAGAAATATACACGGTAGCGTTTATGCAAAAGGCAATAGAACTGGACTATGCCTTGGACAGGCTTGTGGAGATATGCAGGGAACTAGACATACTATCATCGATACGTAGCTTTCTCTTAGCCATTTTTGCCATGTTTGTATATCTAGCTTAATTTTTTCTACACTACCTTAGGCTATGCGCTGTCTAAAATGTGCCAGATCTCTTGCCGCAAGGGGCCAGCACCACTATTGGATGGAAATGCCCCTGAAGTATTTAAAATAGGAATTCTTTTCCCAATGTTTTTCTACCAGAACTTCATCCGAGAGCTTGTGCAGGTCCTTTAGGATTAACACTGATGTTTATTTAGTGTAGCGGACGATTTTTGTCAAAATAAAGGGGTGGGAATTCTTTCTCGAAATAATCCCAATCGATAGCATGTTATAGAGGGTAGCGTTCCTTTTTGTGGTTCATTATTCCTTTTGGGCAGGGGTTAGAAAATGCAACTGCTTTGTGGGTTTCTTTTTTGTACGCATTTGACAAGGTCTTATGACATAAGTTACAGAAGCCTTGTTTTTCTTGCAACTTATTTTTGCAATATATTCAGACTACATATATTCATGTCAGTATAGTGTGATATTCTAAGGCTCTACTAAACTGCCTGTTTTTATTCAAATAGAAGTTAAGTAGTAATTAATCAGTTTATAGGTTCAATCACTAAACAACTGCGCATTCTCTAATGAAAATTCGCATATACGGGAATATTCAGGATATAGATTCATCTCAATGTCTGGCCTAGGTGTCATTACCAAAGTGCGACCTTTATAACCAGATTGACCCGCTGTCTTTTCCCTTGTTGTCTTACAAGACTTTGGTTTTTCTTTGGTTGGTTCTCATCTTTAAATGAAGGGATGAAGGTTGTTGAGTTGTTCTTAGGGTTCTTATAATAAGATAGGTGCTCATGTAAAATTAGATGCTCCTTTTCAAAAACCTTGAATTTAAAGATGTTTTTTCTGGTTTTTACTGTCCTATAAAAGGTCTGTTAGCAAGACATCCTTGTCCAAACTAACAGAATTTAATAAAATTTAAAAAGAGCCAAATTTAAAAGTGATGTTACGGAGACAGGCTGGTTACAAAAAAAACATAAAAAAAAAGAATAATTCACGAATTATCGTGTATATTTGTGGGCGTACACATAAATAGCATAGTCTATATCATTATCAAAATATCAAGTGAATGTAGAGCACGACAAATGGGATGATAATTATTTGGGGTATGAAAATTTTGATTTCACCTATGGAGAGAAATTCGATTTTAAAGGGTGCTTTGTATAGTGAATTTTCCTTTAAAATTAATTAACAACCAAGTAACTATAGTTTTATTGTAGTACATAAATTATAAAATAATTTATGTAAGTATTTGTAATATAGAGTAGTAGTGTTTTTTTTATTTAAATTCATGAAATAGACTAAACGTCCTCTATAGATTATGTTAGGCAGGGAATTGCAGAATATATTTTTGATGTAAATGAATCCTTAACGGAGTTAGATAGTTTTTTATATAGATAGTTTGAGTTTTAGTTTTTTTAATGTTGAATGTTGTGCCGAATAGTTGGCACAACATTCTTTTTCTATAAAAGAGATGAAGTTGCCTATATACTGAAAATTAAGTTTTATTTTTCGAAAAAAAGTTTATATTTGTGTGCCTACACATTTTAATTAAATGGCTCATTTGTGAGCTACTCAAACAGAGTCGCTATCAAAGATGTAGGTAGGTATATTATCATAAAAGTAAATTTGAGCTTTTGCAGGAGTTCTTTTTTGTTGCATAGCAGCAGGATGTTATGCAACAAAAATGATGAAATGGTCAAAAGTTCTAACAGGAGAATGCATCTTATGGAAAAGGTTGTGAGGAGATATTTTAATTAAGTAAAAGTATGACAACAAGAAGATTGTTTATTGAAAAAATCAGCAAAGGAGTGGCTTTGTCAACTATTGCGTTGTCTGCACCTTCCGGATTGGCTGCAAATTTGATGACTAGTACTGATGAGGAATTAAAATTAATTCGAATAGGAATCATCGGAGCTGAAAATTCACATACAAGAAATCTAGGGAAACTATTTAACATCGACAAAAAATTCCCTGGCGTGGAAGTAAAATATGTGTGGGGGGAAACTGAGGCTTTTGCCTTAGATGCCATGAAAAGAGGTGGAATCCCAAATATGGTCAGGGATCCTAAGGATATGATGGGCAAGATTGATGCTTTGATTGTAGACCACCGCGATGGAAAGTATCATTTGGAGGCCGCATACCCATTTGTGAAAGCGGGCATCCCTACCTTTATTGACAAACCATTTTCCTGTGACCTGCAGGAAGCGGTGGAATTTTTGCAAATGTCTCATAAGTTAGGCACAGCAGTTACTTCGTTTAGTTCAATAGCAAACAGTTATGATACTTTTGATATAATGGATCAAGTAAAGGAATTGGGAGAGATAAATCAGGTCGTATGTTATGGACCACTGGATATGTCTTCTAAATATAATGGGGTCTTTTTTTATGGGGCACACATCATTCAACCCCTCATGTACATTTTTGGCAATGATGTCAAAAGAGTACGGATTACCAAAAACGGTAAAGAAAGTAGTGGTGCAAACTTAGTTTTTGGAAATGGTATGCTTGTCACCTTGGTTTTTACTACAAAAAAATATGGATGGAGAACCTTTGTAGAAACAGATGAAGGTGTTGTAGAGCTTAAATCAAGGCTGGAAAAGGTAGCATTGAAAAAAAACAATGTTGAAATGGTAGAAATGTTTAGAACTGGAAAGGAACCCAGATCCTATCAGAGTATACTAAGTGGGGTCGCAGTACTTGAAGCCCTTCAGAAATCTGTTCAGAGTGAGGAATGGGAAGCCGTAGCTAATGTACCCGAAATACAATAAATAAGAACGTAAAACACAGATCAATGAGCAAGTCCTTACTCATAATGGTTTTAACGTTTTTCTTTCTTTTCGGCTGCGCTGAAAAGAAAAAAAACAATTCCAAAAGTCAAGAAGATTCTAGTGCAGTTCCAATAGAGGAAGTAACTCAAGATGGTTGGGAGTCACTATTTGATGGCAAGACCTTTAATGGCTGGCGTGGGCTCGGTAGAGACCATGTGCCAAAGGAACATTGGCGCATCGAGGAAGGTACCATCCGAAAATTAAATAGCGGCCTTGTTTCTTCGCTGCCAGATGGGCAACCGGCCGAAGGAGGTGATTTAATGACCATAGCGTCTTTCGAAAACTACGAACTGTATTTTGAATGGAAAATATCAAAAGCGGGCAATAGCGGGCTTAAGTATAATGTATCTGAAGAGATGTCTCAAAAATATGACTCTAAATATGCTGCCTTGGGATTTGAGTACCAGTTGTTGGATGATGGAGATGAGGTCTATGCAAATTTAGTAGCATCACATCTTAGCGGTTCACTCTATGATATAATTCCTGCTGGTAATGTTACACTCAAACCTATTGGAGAATTTAATAGCAGTAGGATTTTGATCAACGGAAATCATGTGGAACAGTGGTTAAACGGCGTCAAGGTATTAGAATTTGAATTTGGATCCAATCGTCTCGATTCCCTATATAAGAAGAGCAAATATAAAGAGTACTCTAATTTTCTTGAAAAGAGAAAAGGACATATTGTCCTGCAAAATCACAAAGATGATGCCTGGTTTAGAAATATAAGAATTCGAGAAATAAAGAGCAATTAAAAGTAAACACATCCAACTAGTAGGGCAGGCCACGGTAATCACTATAATAGCGATTATACTGTTAATGGGCATTGGCAAGAACAAAATTGGCGATGTCATAAAAGAGGAAGGCATCCTGATATTTGAATAAGAAGAACTTGTTGCAAACAGATAAAGCTGGAACCAAAATAAGCCTGGACATCCTTGCTGTGACAGTATTTTCATTGATAGCCTCGTGGTATGCCGTAATGGTATTTATATATAAATAAAATTATGAAGAGAATTTTAAAAGTTGAAAACCTAGAAGTACAAATTTATCCTGATAGGAATGATATGGGTCATGCCGCCGCCGATTATGTTCAAAAAAAGATTAAGGACACAATTGACAAGCAGGGTCATGCAAATGTGATTCTAGCCACGGGATCTTCTCAGTTTTCATTTTTAAAAGCGCTTGTAGCCTCCAAAATTGAATGGGAGAAGGTAGTTCTTTTCCATCTGGATGAATATTATGGAATTTCGGATTCACATCCAGCAAGTTTTCGTAGGTATCTAAAGGAAAGAGTATTGGACCACGTCACCCCAAAGAAAATGTATTTTTTGAACGGGGATGCTGATGATATTGAAGCTGAAATGAACCGTTATGAAAATGCGTTAAAAAAGCATCCCATTGATATCGCCTGTATTGGCATAGGTGAAAATGGACATATCGCATTCAATGATCCCTCGGTAGCAGATTTTAAGGACTCTAGACTGGTAAAATTTGTAAAGTTGGATGAAGCATGTAGAAATCAACAATATGAAGAAGGATGGTTTCAAAGATTGGAGGATGTTCCAAAAGAAGCGCTTACGTTGACCATTCCTGCAATATTAAGAAGCAAGGTCATAAGTTGTGTCGTCTCAGATGATCGAAAAGCAAAAGCGGTCCATGATGCCCTGTATGGCAAAAAAAGCACTGAATGTCCGGCCAGTATTTTGAGAACGCATCCTGAAATCACCATGTTTTTGGATAATGCCGCCGCATCAAAAATTGATACGGATTAAATGGTGTATAAATAGGAGATTAAAATTTAGAAATTAAAATTTTACTAAGTAGAGAATTTATAAAGCAGGCTAAGATATATGTAATCCCTTAGTATGGGTTTAACAAAAAAAAGTACAATTTAAATAAGGCAATCGTATAAACTAACAGCTCTTAAAACAATGGAATATGAAAATCAATAGTTCTTAAAAAGAGCCAGAAATTAAGACTTCTGGCTCGTATACCGAATTTTTTCGAAGGTAGTGTTCCTCAACTTTACCATCGGATAATTAAAAAATAGTATCAACCTAAATTCATTTCAAAAATATGAAATCTAAATTAAATAAAGCAAAAACCATGCTTTCGAAAAATGCCATTTATGCATTTATTCTGCAGGCTCTTCTTGTGAATGTACTCCATGCCGGCACTGGGGTAGAAAACACAACTTTAGGAGAGGAAATTGTGCTGCAACAAGAAATTAACATCTCAGGTACCATTACAGATGAAAACGGACAACCACTTCCAGGAGCCTCAGTAACCATCAAAGGAACCACTACAGGAGTGGTTGCCAACTTTGATGGAAACTATAAAATTGGAGCGCCAGAAGACGCCACCCTTGTTATATCCTATATAGGATATACTGAACAAGAGGTTACTGTTGACGGGAGAACCACCATAGATGTACAGCTTGCCCCTGGTGATGCCCTAGATGAGGTTATTCTCATAGGTTACGGAACAGCCAAGAAAAGCGACCTTACAGGTGCAGTAGCTAGGATAGGTGCAGATGCGATTAAAAATAACGCACAATCCCAGGTATTTGATAGAATAGCCGGTAGGGTAGCAGGTGTTAATATTAATCAAAGTAGTACCCCTGGAGGTAGCAGCATTATAGAAATTAGAGGGCCAACTTCCCTAACAGGAGGAACCAGTCCGCTTATTGTTTTAGATGGTGTAATATACAATGGCGATATCCGGGATATTAATCCGAATGACATTGAGAACATCGATATTCTTAAGGATGCAAGTTCAGCGGCAGTGTATGGATCTAAAGCGTCTTCTGGTGTAATCATCATCAGTACAAAAAAAGGGAAAATTGGAAAACCCACCATCAACTTCTCTTCCAAGATCAGCGTTAGCGAGGTCAATAATAGAGATTTTAGAACAAGAACTGGCAAGGAATATGAAGAGTTTAGAAGGGACTACTTCCGTACAGTTGGAAATAATTTTCCTGATTTTTATTGGAATGACCCAAGTGATCTACCATCTGGAGTAACGCTACAAGATTGGCGAGATGCAGGAAACAACCCTGCGGATGACAACACAGAAGAGTATTTAAATCGGCTTAATTTCTTTGATTTGGAAAAAGAGCAATACCGCGCTGGAAACGAAGTCAATTGGTTTAATGAAGTCATGAATTCTGGAATAATTACTGAAAATGACTTAAGCATTAATGGGGGAACAGATAAGACATCCTATTATTGGTCCCTTGGTCAAATTGACAATAAGGGTATTATAAAAGGGGATGGAGCCTCTGCGGTAAGAACAAGGTTGAACGTAGACTTTGAAATTGCAGATTGGTTGAATATAGGGATCAATTCCCATTTCTCAGAAAGAGATCTTAGTGATGTTAGGGCCAGTCTACAAAATATGTTTAGAACAAGTCCTTATGCCAAACTTAGAAATGATGATGGCACATTAAATCTTTTTCCTGGCGAATATGTTAATGTTGCTAGCCCTTTTGATAATTCTGAACGTCAAGTTAAAGAACGAAAGTTGATTAATATCTTTGCTGCTATGTATGCGGATGTTAAGCTGCCATTGGGAATTAAATATAGGTTTTCATACCAACCCAGATATGATTTTGAAAGAGATTATAACTTCTGGGGTTCCGAAACTTTAAATGGAGGAATTAGACACAGTAATGGATTTGGTACAAGAAGAGAGTTTTCTCAATTCTCATGGCTATTGGATCATCTTTTGACTTGGAACAATGAAATCGGGAAACATAGATTTGATCTTACTTTTTTATATAACCAAGAAAGAACAAAGAACTATGAGTCTTTTATGTCAAATGAAAACTTCTCTCCTAATGAGATGTTGGGTTTCAACGGTTTAGGATTCGGTATTAAACCAGCACTATCTTCAAATGATACAGAAGCCAGTGGTAATGCCATTATGGGTAGATTGAACTATATATTCGATAATAGGTATTTTATAACCGCATCTGTAAGAAGAGATGGTTATTCGGCCTTTGGACAGGAGAACCCAACTGCGATTTTCCCTGCTGCTGCGTTTGCTTGGACGGTTTCGAATGAAAAATTCTTCAATGTGGATTGGGTGGATAGATTGAAGTTCAGGACTTCTTGGGGTATCAATGGAAACCGTGATATCGGTATTTATTCCTCCTTGGCACGTGTCAATAGTACACAGTACTCAAATGGTTCTGGTGTTCAGGTCGGTGTTTATAACAACTCGCTTTCCAATCCAGGATTACGCTGGGAAAAAACAGAATCTTTGAATTTTGGACTTGATTTGGGGTTATTTAATAACCGAGTTGATCTTACCGCTGAATATTATACAATAACCACTACTGATCTACTCCAGAATAGACAACTCCCAGAAATAACTGGTTTTAATGGCGTTACTACTAATATAGGGGAATTAGAAAACAAGGGATTTGAGCTTTCTCTAAATACTGTAAACATTGATACTCAAAATTTCTCATGGAGATCAGGCGTTGTGTTTTCATTTAATCGCAATAAAATAATCTCACTCTTCGGAGATTTAGACGAAGAAGGGAATCCGCTTCCTGACTATTCAAATCAATGGTTCCCTGGACAATCAATAGATGTGATATGGGATTATAAAGTTGAAGGTGTCTGGCAAGCTAATGAGGCAGCTGAGGCCAACGCACAGGGGTTTGTCCCAGGCGATTATAAGGCCCAAGATCTAAACAACGACGGTCAGTATGACGCCTTGATTGATAAACAATTTATCGGTTTTAGAACTCCGAGATATCGATGGGGTTTTAGAAATGAATTTAAATATAAAAGACTCGTGGCATCAGTTTTTGTTAGAGCCGATGTAGGTCATAAAGGTGTATTTAGTCCTGCGACCCATCAATCTTCTACCTATGATAGAAGGAGTATATGGAACATCCCCTATTGGACTCCAACAAATGGGGAACAAGAATTTGCCCGTGTTAATGAAAATAGAGGACTTTATGGCGGAGGTTTAGATGTGAACAAGTCCAGGACCTTTATAAGGTTACAAGATATTTCATTATCCTATGATATTTCGGTACCAGAAAATATGGGTATTAAGTCATTGCGGGTATTCGCAAGTGCAAGAAACATTTTAACTTGGACTAAGTGGCCGGGTTGGGATCCTGAGCGTAGTTCTACGAACTTAAATGGTGATTTACCAATGCCAAGAACCTTTACAATGGGGATAAATGTTTCCTTGTAGTTTAATCCTTAAAATATTGAGTTATGAAACATTTTGGAAATAAACTATTAGTAGTATTAATATTGACCTTTGTACTCTTTTCTTGTGAATCAGATGATTTTTTGGATATTAAGCCAAAATCTTTTTTCACCTCCGAGAATGTGTATAACAACCCGGCCGGCTTTGAAGCTGGCCTGGTAAACATGAGAAAGGCACTTACCAACACAACTTATGGCAGTAAGCGGAATAACCTAGTGTGCGAGTGGTCTGCATCAGAAGCGGCTGTACCGGCATTGCAGATGGATTGGAATGCCACGACACCGAATTCCGATAGGTTTTACCAATTTCTTAATCTCTATATAGACGCGTATGAGCAGATAAAAAATGCGAATACCTTGATTAGCAGGGCAGACGACATAGAGTGGCCGAGCCAAGCTGAAAAGGATCAGGTTTTGGCCGAGGCTTTGTGGCACCGATCGTTCTGGTACTATTGGTTGGTGAACAGCTATGGCGATGTTCCATTTATCGGCAAGGAAATTAGGGGTGCTAAACTTGATTTCCAAAGTCATAGCAGATGGACAGTTTTGGACAGGATCCAGTCGGATATGGAAACCAGTGTTGCTAATTTACCAGTCTCAGCTGCTCCAGGACAAGTTACGCAAGCGGCAGGAAATCATCTCTTGACAAAGATATATCTTGCTAATTTGGAGTTTGATAAAGCGATTACATCTGCAAGCAGCGTTATAAATGGGAGCCATGCTCTTATGACCTCAAGATTTGGTGTTGATGCAGGTGATCCTTCTTTAAATTTGCTTTGGGATCTTCATCGCCCGGATAATAAAAATGCACCGGAAAACACGGAGACCATTTTAGCCATGGTAGATCGCTATGATTTGCCCACAGATGCCAAGACACGAGGAACCTATACGATGCGCCATTGGAACTGTGCATGGTATAATGGTGCGGTTAAGGACAGTGAAGGTTTTTCTGGAACTATAGCCGAAGGACCTCAATATGCGGCTTTGGGAAGAGGTAACCCAGACCTTGCAATGAGCACCTATATGGCCTATAATATTTGGAATAATTTTGGTGATACTTGGGATAACACACCTGATTTAAGAAGAGCTGATGCCAATTGGATTGACAATCATGAAATTCTTTATAATAGGGAAAGCTCCATTGATTTTGGCAAACCCATTGATCCTAAATTAATGGCAAATCCAGCAGATTCACTGGTGCGACTATTTCCTGCTATTCATTACAAAGTTTTCGTTCCTCAGGAAGACCCAAATGTTAGACCTGTAGGAGGCGCTGGCGATATGTATTTATATCGTTTGGCAGAAACGTATCTATTAAGAGCAGAGGCCTATTTTTGGAAAGAGGATTTTATAAATGCAGCAGCAGATATAAATGCCGTTAGAACAAGGGCTAATGCAGTTTCAATTGCTCCTGGAGATGTTGATTTAGGCTTTATTTTTGATGAGCGCGCGCGCGAGTTGTATGTAGAATCTATACGGCATGCAGAAATGGTACGGGCGTCCTATATTATGGCAAGCTTAAATAAAGGCGGTTATAGTTTGGATAGTTTCAGCGAAAGTAGTTGGTGGTATGATAGGGTAATAAGTCTAAATAACTTTTACCCACTGGAATACTTCTTTTTTGTAGGAGCAGCAAAAATCAACCCCCATAATGTACTTTGGCCCATTTCTTCAAATGTCATTACAGCTAATACGCAGGGGAGAATAAACCAAAATATTGGTTATGTTGGCGCTGATCAAAACGTGCCTCCATTAGAGACCATTGACGAATAGTTGGACATATTATTTTTATTGTAATATTCAAATAAGTTATGTTGGAGAGACGAAAATATCACCAGTATAATTAACAAACCGGGTTTGCCCTATTATGACCGTAAAAAAGCAACTTTAATTATATTGAATTTGTGGTGTTTATGGAATTATTTGGGCAAACACGGATTTTGTTGGATATAATAATAACGATTTAAGGAGAATGTTATGCAAGAAAAAAAATACTCAAGGCGTAAGTTCGTAAAACAAAATGCCAAAGCGGGGGTCGGCGCAATGTTGACTGTAGGCGCAGGACCGGCATTTTTAGCCTGTACTTCATCTGATTCCTCAAAACCTGCCATCCTCGGCGGAAAACCCGCCCATACAGGAGAATGGACAAAATGGCCAGTATGGAACCCAGAGACCGATGAAAAGAAGGTCATTGAGGTACTTAGAAGTGGTGTATGGTCGCGTGCCAAATTGGTCACGGAATTTGAACAAAAATGGGCCAAAACCATTGGGGCAAAACGCTCTTTGGCGGTAGTAAACGGAACAAATGCTTTAATAGCATCCTTAGTGCAAGCGGGAATAGGTGGTGGTGACGAGGTACTTGTTTCATCATACACATTTGTAGCATCTGCAATTTCAATATTGGCTACTGGGGCAATTCCGGTATTTGTAGATAGTGACCCAGATACTTTTCAAATAGATCCCAAAAAAATTGAAGGAAAAATAACATCCCGTACAGCGGCAATAATGCCGGTACATATCCTAGGGCTTCCTGCAAACATGCCTATAATCATGAACATTGCGGAAAGACATAATTTGGTTGTCATTGAAGATGCCTGCCAAGGATGGTTGGCAGAAATTGATCATAAAAAAGTGGGGACATTTGGAAAAGCCGGATGTTTTAGTTTTCAAAACTCCAAAAATATGGCCATTGGAGAGGGTGGTGCCATAGTGAGTGACGACGACGATTTTATGGATAGATGTTATTCCTATCACAATTATGGTAACCCCTATGGCACATCAGTTGGTGCAGTTGGTTCTGGTACTGTTATCGCGGGGACCAAATTGCGAATTACCGAATACCAGGCTGCTATAGGTTTAGCACAATTAAAAAGGCTGGAGCAAGAAACCCTAACACGTGGCGAAAATGCCGCATATCTAAAATCATTGATTAAGGACATTCCGGGTATTATACCCTATAAACTCTATGACAATGTTACTAGGGCAGCTTTTCATCTTTTCCCTTTCAGATACAAAAAAGAGGAGTTTAATGGTCTTTCCAGAGAACTGTTCCTAAAGGCACTTAATGCCGAAGGAGTAAAATGTTCTAGTGGTTATGCCCCTATAAATAAAATGCCCTACCTGAACAATGCTTTCAAATCAAAAAACTTTAAACTAATGTATCCCCCTGAAATGCTTAATTTCAAAACATATCTGGAACAAAACCAATGTCCAGTGACAGATATGATTTGTAATCAAGAAGGAGTATGGATATACCAAAATTTACTTTTAGGAGAAAAATCAGATATGGAGGTTATTGCCGCTGCAATAGAGAAAATATATAAGCACAGCGATGTGATTAGAAAGACGTTAAAATAAACAAAACCTCATCAAATACATCTTATTCTTTCTTCACGCAAATACAAATTCAATTGAAAATGAATACTACAATAGTAAGGATGATAAGAAATGGTTATTACGCAATTTTGGACTTATTCTTTAGTCTAGGTAGCAAGAGTAAAAATGCTACGAAGAATTCCAATTCTGAAGGAATTCTGGAACATCATTCGGATAAATTAATTGCAAAACGATATTATTCTGGTTTCGAGTTGGCACATGATACCTATAATGCAATTTCAACCGGAAAAGATGGTAAAATATATTATATACTTTCTTCTGAAGCAATCGATAAAGGAGGTCAAATGTATGTTTATGACCCTGAAACAGATCAGACTAAATTTTTGGCCGATTTAACAAATATCTGTGGAGAAAAAGATATGAAAGCAATTTCACAAGGAAAAAGCCATGTTCGGTTTTATGAAAGTAATGGTAAATTGTATTTCGCAACACATGTAGGGTATTATGAAATGATCGATGGCATGGAGCGTATGCCCAAAACCAAACCGGATGGATTTAAATTATATCCGGGTGGACATATTGTATCTTATGACCTTGATACAGGTAAATTTGAAGACTTGGCCCTTATACCCTACGGAGAAGGTGTAATTACCATGGAAATGGACACGGAAAGGCAGCAAATATATGGAATTACATGGGCGACAGGATTTTTTTTCCATTATGATTTGAATACTGGGAAACTTAAGAATTTAGGCAAAGTTTCGGCAAATGGTGAAGCGGGTATGCCAGGGGATAGTTATAGGGCACTTTGCAGATCTATGTTTGTTGACCACAGAGATGGAGCAGTATATTATTCAACTTCGGAAGGTTATATCTACACCTATTCCCCAGGCGCATCATCTCCAAAAAAAGTCGAGGGTACGGATTTACGGCTTGATTATTTTGGTAAATATGACCCAACTAGGCCAGGAAATATGGGCTACAACTGGCGATCTATCGTTTGGCATGCGGCCGAAGGTGTCGCATATGGAGTACATGGTAATTCAGGCTACTTGTTCAAATTCTATCCAAAGGAAGCTAAAGTTGAAATTGTACAACGCATTACGTCAGAGCCATCACAAAAAAGTGGTATGTTTGATCAGTTCAGTTATGGCTACTTAGGGTTTCAATTAGGACCGGACAAAGAAACCTTATACTATTTGACCGGTGGACCAATTTATATCAATGGCAAAAGGGTAAAGGGTTTGGGTGAAATAACAATGGGAGCAGCTAAAGGGCTCGAAAACTTACACCTGATTACCTACAATATTTCGAACAAAAAATACACAGATCATGGTCCTGTTTTTTATGAAGATGGTAATCGACCCACCTATGTGAATTCTATTGCGATAGGAAAAGATGGAGCTGTATATACACTGGCAAGATTTGAACAAAATGGCATGGTCATAGAAGATCTTATTAAAATTCCAAATTTAGTTGCTAAGTAATAGTTAGTTTAAGTGATCGTTTTTTTATCAGAATTGTAAAATTTAAAAATGATGATGGTTACAAGTACACCTATAAGGCACCAAAATAGACTATTCACAGAACGATAAACATGGGATTGTAATATTTGAAAACATCAAAATAAAAATGATCAGTGATAAACTTAACTTTAGGGTTATCTTTATTATTGATACGTATTCCTTGTAAATTATCAGATAAAAGTTCACTTAAATTTGTAAAAATGAAAAGATTTAAAAGTATCGTTATAAAGACATTTTTGTGTAGTATGCTGTTTTTATTACCTATAAAGATGTTTTCACAAGCCGATGTACATATGAATGAAAAGGATAGCTCCCCGAGTTGGAAAGCAGGTGTAGCAAAAAAAAAAATCACTCCTCTGCAACCCATATGGATGGCAGGGTATGGCAACCGGACAAGACCTTCAGAAGGGAAACTACATGATTTATGGGCAAAAGCCTTGGTGTTGGAAGATGCTAAAGGTGAGCGTTCAGTGTTAATAACAACCGATTTATTAGGGGTAACTAGGAGGTTTACAGCCAATATTCGCAAACAATTAAAAGAAAAATTTAACCTATCTGATGCCCAGGTAATGATAAACAGTTCCCACACCCATTCGGGGCCTGTTCTGGAGAATGCCCTTGTGGATATATACCCAATAGATAACAGTGAAAGGGGGAGAATCAAACAATACACGGACTGGTTAGAAAAAGAAGTTATTAAACTGGTACAAGAGGCATATGCATCTTTGGAGCCGGTAAAGATTTATTCTGAAAATGGGGTTACAAGGTTTCAGGTAAACCGAAGAAACAACAATGTGTCAGCATTACTGGAGCAAACTGAATTAAAGGGTCCTAACGATTATTCAGTGCCTGTTCTCAAGGTTGAGAATAACGCTGGAAAAATAAAGGCTATAGTTTTTGGATATGCATGTCATGCTACTGTGCTGAATGGTTACGAATGGTCAGGAGACTATCCCGGGTTTGCTCAGCTAGAGTTGGAAAAAAAATACGAGGGGGTAACAGCTATGTTCTTTCAGGGGGCAGGAGCTGACCAGAACCCTTTGCCGCGTCATTCAATAGCGCTTGCGCAACAATATGGACGAGACCTAGCTTCTGCTGTTGAAAGAGTATTAAATGAGGATATGCCAGAATGTGTACCGGAACTTGTGGTCTCCTACTCAGAAATTGAATTGCCTTTCGCCAAAGTCCTAAAAAGAAAAAATCTGATAAAAATCAAAAAATATGATACTGGATATCGAAAACGCTGGGCTACACGGATGTTGGATAAAATTGATAGGGGTGAATCTTTTCCCACATCTTATCCCAACTATCCTTTACAGTTATGGCAAATCGGAGGACAAAAGATGTTCAGTATGGGAGGCGAAGTGGTTATTGATTACGCGATAAAATTAAAGCAGATTTTTGGACAGGATATTTTTGTTCTCGGTTATACCAATGATGTTATGGGGTATATACCCTCTCCCATAATATTAAAAGAAGGGGGGTATGAAGGTGCATCTTCCCAGGTGGTGTATGGATTACCGGCTCTGTGGGATAAAAAAATACAGAACATAATTCTCAAAGAAATAATAAAAATGTCCCAAGAAATAGATATACTGCCTAAGAAATAATTGAAACTAATCAGTTTGTAGGATTAATCTCTAATTTGGCGATAAGGGTGAGTGTACCCAATACGTTCATCCTGCTTTTTATGGTAGTATTAACTAGCGAACGAATTTTGGCAAAATTTTGCGTTTCTCGTTCAGTTTTAAACTGTCTGAATATTCTTTGTTTCATCTTTTTGTTTCTTGTAACTCGCTGCTATGCATTGTTGTCCGGTGGCATGTCTTTGATGAATAAAAAGGTGAACAGGTTCTGCCTTTCCCGGCACGCACGTTTATAAAAAGGATAGGGTTCCTTATGGTTTTTATCCGGTGGTTTTTCTGATAATATTTTTAAGCGCTGTACGATTTCAAGCCTATCCAAGTCTTGTCCAATATCTTTAGTTTTTGATAGCGTAATAGCATCATAGGGTAATACTTTGAAACTTTCGCCCCATAGGTGGTTATCGTATTTTTCGTTTAATATCAATTTAAGTGTATAATGCCGTATTAAAGGCGAAGATATTTCAAGATATAAGAACGCTGTGATTACAGTGCATAGCACCGTTACGGAATGTAGGAACAAGGCAATTATATTTTGACAAGAACGAGCCGACATGCGACATTATATACTTAAATTGGTATAAGTAGTTCAGGTCTATTATCAGATGGGGAAGACATGTTCGATGATGTTCCGCCGTGATTCCCGTTTGCGTTCTCCACCCATCACGCACCAGGGTCGCACCGGGGAACCCTTGAGGAAAATGGACTTTGATGGCCGCCTTGCCTCTAGTGTCGCAATGTGCGATATAGGTCGGCTTTGGGGTCTGCCAGGTCCAAGACCAATGTTTGTTGCCGTTGACCTTTGCTCCTGTCTCATCGCTGCCGATTACTTTGGAACTACATATTCTTTGCTTTATTGTTTGGTAAAAAAGAATTGTTCTGTCCGCAAAACGGTTCAATAGATAATGTAGGCTGCCTTCGCTAATGCTGATATTGAAAACATCGGACATCATTTCTTTCGTCCGGACAAAGGGTAGATAGTGCCTTGCGTGTAAATACCCGATAAGCCCTTCTATATTACTCCCATAACTTATAGGGGAGGTTACTCCTTCTGGGGAAATCCGCTATGGTATTGCGGCCACAGCTACAATTGTTGCCATAGGTACGGTATTCCGTCCAAACAGCCTTGATCGGTGGTATATCCACTATTTGACATGACCTTTCCCCGACCCCGGATGCACATTTTCTAATGACGATCCGCAATCACGGCAATATTCAGGGTGTAGCTCTAGAACAATATGGGGCGTGGTCGTCATTTCCAAGGCCCGCCCTTTATGACCGGGGCTGTCCGCCCCGCTTTTTCCTGTAGGCCTGCGAAGGCTTTGGTTCTTCTTTGGGCGGTTCTCATCCTTGGACGGAGGGATGGAGCTGTTTCGGCTGTTCTTTGGGTTCTCATAATGAGATAGGCGCTCACATAGCTAGGCCACATCCGCTGTCAGGTCTTCGACCTTTTTTAATAGTTGTACTATGGGTTCCCTGTCTGTCAAAATATCAGGTTTCCCGAAAGATCCAACAATACAGTATTTTTAGAGACTGATTAGTTACGCTAAGGGTATAAAAGCAGAAGTTTTATCTTTTATCACAACGATCCGAAAGTCGTGAATTAAAAATAGCTTGAGAATACCCTATTTTTGGTTTAGCAACTTTAAATACATTTTATAGGACTCTACAAGCGCACTAATAATACAAATACTCCACTACTTCGCCAAATCTTAGATTTAGTACCTAGGCGGATTTTTTTCTCGCAGTACCGCACAACACAAAAGTGACAAAGGTTGTAGCCGATATAAAGCTTACGATCAATTTGTAGCGCTAACTTTCGGACAGCTGAACAAGTGTTCTACTTTAAATGATATTTCTACTGGTATCGGGGTTAGCGAGACCTTCATCTCAAGTCTGGGCCTTTCCAAAAGTCCGGCAACATCCACCATGGGCGACGGCAACAGGAACAGGAACTATAAGATGTTCGAGAGCCTGTATCATGGGCTATTGACATAGTATACATACGTATTATCAAAGCGTCATGAATCCCATATTATCAAAGAAATCAGAGACCGCAGTATAAAACTGATGGACAGCTCCGTTATTAGCCTATGTTTATCCATGTTCGACCGGGCAAAGTTTCGGACAGCAAAAGGAGGTGTCAAAATACATGCCTGCCGGGACGGCACAATGATGATTCCAGAGGTAGTAAACATCACCCCTGCCAAGCTCCATGACAGGTATTGACTTGAGCGATCGGTCTTTTCAAAAGGAGCCATAGCAGTTGAGGATAGGGCTTATTTTGATTTTCTTCTAATGTTGCAAAGAATAAGGGCAGAGAATGTTCTTGTTGCCCGCATAAAGATCAATACCGTATTCGAGACTGTCCGAGAATTAGAACTTCCCGAAAATATTGACCAAGACATCTTAAAGGATGAAATTATAGGGCTCACCAGCAAGAAAGCTGTTGAAACAGGAATCGACCAAGTAGAATTGCGATTGGCGCATGTTTATAAACCAGACGAGAACAAGGTCATTGAAATTATTACCGATCAATTGGACCGGACCGCTAGGACCATTGCCGATCTTTACGAAAAACGATGGGACATCGAGCTGTTCTTCAAAGCAATCAAACAGAACCTTCAGGTCAAGACCTTCGTCGGCACAGGTGAAAATGCCGTAAAATCACAGATATACATTGCATTGACAACCTATTTGTTGCTTCGGCCTATCGTCAGGACGATCGTCAAGAAGAAACATGCCTTTTCCGATTTCGTGGAGAAAATAAGGATTTGTCTGTCTTTTTGCCTCACCCTCGACTATGTCCGTAATCAGGTAGGAGAAGGGGCAAAGAAAATAAGAGGGAAACCACAAGCTAAGTTCAGCCTTCAACCAGACTTATTTCCGAACTAAATCGAAAACAACTCCTGTTATACAGCGGTGAGAGGTGAAATACAACTGTTTTTAAAAACTTTAGGACGAGTGTGATTGTCAGCTAAACTTACGCCGCTCAATTAATCTTATCTGCCGCTCGCTACCGCCAGTTTTCAATTGGTGGCTGCAAATAAACGTATCCATATATACATCACAAATTATAGACCGTCACTTTCTATATACATAGCTGCCCGTAGCAGGCTCGGTACTGGTCGCAAATGGGCATTAGCGGGGTAATAAGACTTTTATGCAGAAAATTGCTACCTTTACGAAAGTGACAAAACTGTTTTCTATATTAATATCTTTACTGTTGCTTTTTCAAAGCGTGAATATGAGTATTTCCGATTTGGCGCAAATAGATGAACTCATTGAACATGCACAGTTTCACAATGAGCAATACGGAGACAGCTTTTTTGTATTCGTTTCCAAACACTACGGGGAATTAAAAGCAGAACACAGTAAAAAGCATCAAGAAGAAAAATGCGATCATGAGGATTTGCCTTTTAACCATAATTCATGTACGCACATTACATCGGTTACGACCTACGTTTTAAATAAATTCAAAGCCGAAATAAAAAGCCTATTTTTTTCTAAAACAATAGAAGCTAATTTCTATTACCAAGGCCATACCTCTTCTTTACACGCCATTGGGTTCTTTCAGCCACCAAGGTTTTCATAAGATTATCGTTTTTGATTTTGCGTCTATTCTCATTAGTGATTATAGGGCTATTAACGTTTGTTATTTCATGAAGAGATGCTATTACATATTATCAATTTCAGTATAAAGAATAAGTTCATTGTTCTCTTATTCACAACTTTTATTATAGGATTTGGATTGTATTCCTTATCCAAGATTCCCATTGGCGCTGTGCCTGATGTGACTAACAATCAAGTGCAGATTATTACCACATCGCGCCATCTTTCAACAAAAGATATGGAACAATTTATTACCTACCCCGTTGAATTGGAAATGGCAAATTTACCGGGTGTGCAGGAGATCCGTTCCATATCTAAATTTGGACTCTCGGTTGTTACCATTGTCTTTGATGACGATATGGGAACCTTTTTACCACGTCAGCTTATTGCCGAAAAAATCAAATCTGCCTCTGAAAAAATACCCGAAGGTTTTGGAGCTCCAGAGATGGGCCCCATAACCACTGGTCTAGGTGAAATTTATCAATATATTCTTGATGTAAAACCAGCGTTTAAAGAAAAATATACCGCTAGCGATTTACGTACTATCCAAGATTGGATTGTAAAGAGGCAACTTTCGGGCATTCCAGGCGTAGTTGAAGTAAATACCTGGGGTGGCTTTTTAAAACAATATGAAGTTGCAATTAACACCCAAAAGTTAAATGCGATGGGCATCACTGCCCGTGATGTGGTTACAGCATTAGAAATGAATAATAGCATTACGGGGGGTGGCTACATCGAGAAGGTGAATCAAGCTTTTTTTATACGTGGTGAAGGACTCGTTTCTTCATTAGAGGATATCAATAATATTGTTGTTAAGAATGACGGTAATCTGCCAATCTACATTAGAGATGTTGCTAATGTTGGTTTTGGAAGTGCCACGCGCTTTGGGGCGGTTACGGGAAATGGCGAAGGCGAAAAAGTTTTAGGGCAAGTAATGATGCTCAAGAATGCCAATTCTAAAAAGGTGATTGAAGCCGTGAAAGAACGAGTAGCCTTGATTTCGAAATCCTTGCCCGAAGGGGTCTATATAAATGCCTTTTTAGACCGAAGTGAGTTAATTGCCAAAACTACTTTTACGGTTTCCGAAAACCTTATTCTAGGCTGTTTGATTGTCATTTTTGTTGTGGTATTGCTCTTAGGTAATTTTCGATCTGGATTGGTGGTAGCTTCTGTAATTCCATTGTGTTTATTGTTTGCACTGTCATTGATGTACATTTTTGGTGTAGATGCCAACTTGATGAGCTTGGGTGCTATTGATTTCGGAATTATTATCGATGGTGCCGTGATTATTGTTGAGTTTATAGCTTTTCAGATTACAAAAAATAAAGATAAAATGGATGCCTTGGCGAAGGGCGAACAACAGCTATTCAGAGATGAAATTACGTATACAGGAGCATCAAAAATGATGAATTCCGCTATTTTCGGACAACTAATAATCCTTATCGTTTTTATTCCAATTTTATCACTTTCTGGAGTAGAGGGTAAAATGTTCAAGCCAATGGCATTGACCTTTAGTTTTGCCCTGATTGGTGCAATGATCTTATGCTTTACTTATGTTCCTGTGGTTGCATCTTTATTTTTGAGGCCATCTAGAGCATCGGATAAAAACATATCAGTTCGACTGATGCGATGGCTCAATAAAATATATGCCCCTGTAATTGATTGGGCATTGCAAAGCAAGCGTTTAGTCCTTCTTTTGGCCGGCGGGCTCTTAGTAGTGTCAGTCTACTTATATTCCACTATGGGTGGCGAATTTGTGCCCACGCTTGATGAAGGTGACTTTGTAATACAACCCATACTCAAAACAGGAACTTCTCTGAGTAGCACAGTGGAAATAACAACCGAAATCGAAAAAATACTGCTCAAAGAATTTCCCGAGGTCGAACAAGTAGTGACCCGAATAGGTGCTGCCGAAGTGCCAACAGACCCAATGTCTATGGAAGAAAGTGATGTGATAATTATCTTGAAGTCAAAAAGCGAATGGACGTCTGCAGACTCAAAAGATGAACTCGCCGATAAGTTTAAAGAAGCACTCGCCATCATTCCTGGAATGGAAGTCGAATTTACGCAACCCATCGAGATGCGTTTTAATGAATTGATTACTGGGGTACGTGCAGATATCGCTATTAAGATTTTTGGTGAAGATCTTGATGTTCTTGCTAAAAAAGGAAATGAAATAGGCGTTTTAATAGAAAATATTCCTGGGGCGGCAGATATTTCCGTAGAAAAAATTACGGGACTTCCAGAGATGAATGTAAAGTTCAATAGAATGAAAATTGCCCGTTATGGTCTCAATATTAAAGATGTAAATGATATGGTGGCGATGGGTTTTGCAGGACGAAGCGTAGGAAGTGTTTTTGAAGGCGAGAAACGATTTGACCTTGTAGTGAGGTTAGATAAGCAAAAACGAAAAGACATTGATGATCTTAAAAATTTGTATATCGACCTACCCAGGGGTGGAAAGGTTCCTCTGAGAGAACTTGCCGATATTACCTATCAAAAAGGGATAGCAAAAATATCGCGTGATGATACAAGGCGTAGAATTGTGGTCGGTATTAACGTGCGTAACCGTGATTTACAATCTGTAGTTGACGATGTGAAACAATTGATTAACGAGAACATAAAATTACCAGTAGGGTATACCATTACCTATGGTGGGCAATTTGAAAATCTTGAAAGCGCTAAATCTAGATTGTTGGTAGCCGTCCCCATTGCGCTAATCTTAATTTTTATACTACTTTATTTCGCCTTTAAATCGGTTAAGGAGGCCTTGATGGTATTTTCAGCGATTCCACTTGCGGCAGTTGGGGGTGTTTTTTTATTATGGATCCGCGATTTACCCTTTAGTATTTCGGCAGGTGTTGGTTTTATTGCCTTGTTTGGGATTGCGGTTTTAAATGGAATCGTATTGATAGAACACTTTAAAGAACTCAAAAAGGAGGGGTTTACTACTATTGAGGAACTCATTAAGCAGGGCACTAAAGATCGATTGAGAGCCGTGTTATTGACAGCGGCAGCAGCTGCTCTAGGGTTTTTGCCAATGGCCATTTCTACCAATGCCGGTGCAGAAGTACAGCGACCACTTGCTACCGTTGTAATAGGAGGGCTGATAACGGCAACCTTGTTGACACTGGTAGTTTTACCCGTTCTATACGTATATTTTAACCGCCCTATAAAAAAGAAGATAACTACTAACAAAAAAAGTATAATAGGTGTGAGTGTAGTATTGTTATTGGTTTCAATAAACCTAAGGGCACAGAAAAAACCTATAAACTTACAAGAACTGATCCCCTTGGCCATTGAAAACAATGCAGGGCTCAATGCCTATAGATTACAGGTTGATCGATCTAAGGCGCTCGTAGGCAGCGCTTTTAGTTTCGATAAAACACAAATCTATTATGAATTTGATGAGAGCAATCTCGCAGTGAACAATGAGCCCTTACGTGTCTTTGGTATTCGACAAGACTTTCGTTTTCCAACTGTTTATTTCGCAGAAAGAAAAGTGAATAAAGCAAATCTTCAAGTAGCCTCAAGTGTATATGATATTCAGAAAATTGCATTGGAGCGCAAAGTGACAAATGCGTATTATGACTATCAAATTGCCAGAGAAAAGGAAGTCGTATATAAGAAATTGGATAGCTTCTATTCTGATTTTTCACGTATTGCGGCTAGGCGATTTGAGTTGGGAGAAACCAATTATTTGGCAAAAATTACCGCTGCCTCTATGCAAAAACAAATCAATCTCAAATATTTTGAATCAAAACAAGAAGTCGTATTGACTTACGGAGATTTATTAAAAGTAGTGCAATCTGAGGACATACTTATACTAGTAAAAGAAGCCGTACTCAAAACACCTCTTAATCGTATTGATATGAACACCAGCGTAGAAAGGGCCTATTATCAGAACAGAGTTTCCGTATTAAAAGCAGAGCGTAGTTTTAAAAAACAACAACTCTTGCCAGATATTAGTCTTAATTATTTTCAAGGCACAAATTCTGGACTCAATAGTAGTTTATACGGGTATCAATTGGGTCTCAAAATCCCTATTTTATTTGGTGGTCGATCCTCTGGTATTAAGGCTGCCGGTATTGCCGAGAATATTGCTTTCATGAAATTCAAGGAATATGAGATACAGCGTAACGTCAAGTATAATGCCCTAGATATTCAAAGGAATAAATTGAATAGGACCCTAGAATATTATGAGCAGGAAGGCACCGCACTTTCAGATGAAATTTTAAAAACGGCCAATAGTAGTTTCAGAAACGGAGAAATTGATTTTTACCAATATATACAGAGCCTTGAAAGCGCCTATGAGGCCAAAATAGATTATTTGAACAAGTTAAAGCAGTACAATAAAATAGTAACTGAACTTAATTACTTAACCCTATAAATTAAGCAATATGCAGCACATTATATACAAGATGGCAATCTTAGTTGTGGCATTCTCATTCTTTGGTTGTGGAAATAAAGAAAAGAAAAGCGCAGAGGCCAAGATGCAAAATGAAATAAAAAAAGATGATAGAATCTACATTTCAAAAGCGCAGTTTGAACACAGTAAAATGACGGTAGGTCGTTTAGAGGAAAAACCATTTCCTAAGATTGTCAAAACAAATGGGGTGATCGATGTTCCGCCAGAAAATAGAGCGGTTATAAATGCGACAATGGGAGGTTACATAAAGACTACTCCGTTTTTAATAGGAGATAAAGTGCGCAAGGGGCAAGTACTTGTTACTATTGAGAACTCTGAATTTGTGACCCTGCAACAGAACTATATGGAAGTAAACGAGCAGCTTACTTATTTGAAGTCCGAATACGATCGGCAAAAAATCATGATTGCCGAAAACATTACATCACAGAAGAATTTTTTGAAAGCTGAAAGTATTTATAAAACTGCTCTTGCTCGCCACAGGGGCTTGCGTAAGAAATTATCGCTGTTGAATATATCTCTATCAGATGTGGAAAACGGAAATATGAGCTCTGTTATTTCTATTTACTCGTCTATTGCAGGCAGTATTACAAAAGTAAATGTGACTAGAGGTGCCTACGTTTCTCCTGCTACATCGATTATGGAAATTATAGATAATAGCCATATTCACTTAGAGCTATCTGTGTTTGAAAAAGATATCATGAAATTGAAGAAGGGACAGGAAATAAATTTTAGGATTCCAGAGATTTCTATGGGGTGGTATGATGCAGAAGTATATTTAATAGGAACAGCCATTGAAGAAAACAGAACCATAAAGGTACATGGTCATATAGAAAATGAATCTGAAGTAAACTTCCTTACAGGAATGTTTGTCGAAGCTGATATTTTTACCGATTTAGATTTTGCTATAGCCTTACCAGAAACTGCCATTGTAGCATTTGAGGACACATTTTTTGTTTTGGTACTAGAAGAAGAAAATGCTGAAGGCTATTTTTTTAAGCAGGTGGCAGTAGAAGTCGGCAAGACTTATGAAGGGTATGGCGAGATTATAACTTCGGAGAGGATAAACGCTACCGATAAAGTGTTGACCAAGGGCGCCTTTAATTTGGTTGTGAATGAATAATACCCATTTAACTATAAAATGTTGCCTTGGATAGGAAGTTGCTTTGAAGTTTTAGAACGCTGTACTCTTTTTGCATAGCCGCAGCTACCGAAAATGAGAGTGAGGAACAAAACTTCAAACCTGTACCGAGCGAAGTATGAACACGTTTATAGTTAAATGGGTATAAACCTGAGTTCGACCTAAGATTTAATCTACAGAATACAAATAAAAGCTAAGATTTGAAATGGAAAATTTGAAGGAATATCTAGATATTTCAAAAATTTT
>JASFYU010000128.1:0-14949 GCA_045046905.1 Flavobacteriaceae bacterium
GATGGCAAATAACACCCTGTTGATCGCGATGTTCTTTAAAATGTAATCTGCAACTCCGCTCATCGGTAAAGTGTACCCCAAAAGAAAATATATCCATATTCAACTATCTTAATGTCAATTGAATATACGAAATAGTATTCGAATTAGGGCTGTTTGCGGACATACAATTAAAATTAAAGAACTGAAAGCAATTCACAACCTTGAGGTTATCTTTTTTATGTTTGAGAAAAACCAAGACTCTTTACGGAACGCACCTTTTGTAAAGAGTTTATTATGTGGAACAAATTTTTGTAACTTCTTGAAAAGTTCAAATAAACAGTTCGGTTTTATGGGAAGCTTACATTTTACAAGGGGGTTAAACGACTCGCTCGAGAATACGCCCCCTCTATATTAAGGGATTAGTAGGGTATTAAAAGGGTACATCAATAATGATTGTTATATATTTGGTCTATGTACGAAATGCAGAAAATGCATGCCAAAACAAAACTTTTTTTTCAAAGCAAGCTATTATAAGACAGTTTATCACTAATTTGCCGTACAATAATCGTACGATTATTATAATTAAAAAACCTCAACAAGCTATTAATCAGTTAGTTGAGGTTTTTAAATGTACTCGAGACGGGACTTGAACCCGTACGGCCGTTACGGCCATTGGATTTTAAGTCCAACGTGTCTACCAATTCCACCACTCGAGCCGCTAAGCCGTAATTACGGCTGGCTTGGACAAAAAAAAACGCTGCGTTGCAGCGTTTTTTTGAGCGAAAAAAGGGATTCGAACCCTCGACCCCCACCTTGGCAAGGTGATGCTCTACCCCTGAGCTACTTTCGCATTTGGTACTCGTAATTTTTAAAGAACATCATTCATTATGAATGCGGATGCAAATTTAATATATTTCTATAAAACACAAAGGAAATTCTACTAAAAAAGCAACTTGATAATTTTTAGAAGTCGATTCATCGACTAGAGCCTTAGCTTGTCGCCTTTTTATTTTTTGTTAGAAGTCGCTTAATCTCATTCAGCTTCATCAGGGCTTCTACTGGTGTGAGGGTATCAATATCTAAATGGGTAATCTCCTCTTTGATTTCTAGGAGCAAGGGGTCGTCTAAATTAAAGAAGCTGAGCTGCATCTCATTCTGCACGGCTTGAAGTTTATCGGTAAGTTCCTCGTTGGAATGCGATTTTTCTAGCTTTTTCAAAATTTTGTTGGCCTTATGAATGACCTGTTGCGGCATTCCGGCCATTTTTGCTACATGAATTCCAAAACTGTGCTCACTACCGCCCGGAACTAATTTCCTAAGAAAGAGAACATTGTCCTTGAGTTCTTTAATCGAGACATTGTAGTTTTTAATACGATCAAAGGTGGCTTCCATTTCATTGAGCTCGTGATAATGGGTAGCAAATAATGTTTTGGCTCGTGAAGGGTGTTCGTGTAGATACTCTGAAATCGCCCAGGCAATTGAAATGCCGTCATAGGTACTTGTACCTCTGCCAATCTCGTCTAATAGGATTAGACTGCGCTCTGAGAGGTTGTTGAGAATCGATGCGGTTTCATTCATTTCGACCATAAATGTAGATTCGCCCATCGAGATATTGTCGCTCGCCCCAACCCGTGTGAATATTTTATCGATATAGCCGATATGAGCCGCTTCGGCAGGTACAAAACTTCCCATCTGTGCCAGCAGTACAATTAAGGCCGTTTGCCGTAATATGGCCGATTTCCCACTCATATTGGGCCCTGTAATCATAATCAACTGCTGTTCGGAGCGATTTAATCGAAGATCGTTGGCGATATAGACTTCGCCTAAAGGCAATTGTTTTTCGATTACGGGGTGGCGCCCATTTTTTATTTCAAGATCGGTAGAATCATTCATGGTCGGTTCCGCATAATCATTCTCCTTTGCGAGTTGGGTAAAGCCGCAGAGACAATCGAGCTCGGCAATTTGTTGAGCATTGATTTGAACGGGGGTGATATATTCCTGCATCCAAACAATTAACTGCGAGAACAATTGTTGCTCCAAGCTTAGGATCCGTTCTTCTGCGCCCAGTATTTTGCCCTCATACTCTTTGAGCTCCTCTGTAATATAGCGCTCAGCATTCACTAAAGTCTGCTTGCGGATCCATTCCTCGGGCACTTTATCTTTATGAGAGTTACGTACTTCGATATAATAGCCGAAAACGTTGTTGGAAGCTATTTTCAAGGATGTGATCCCGGTTCGCTCCATTTCGCGCTTCAACATCTTGTTTAAATAATTCTTACCAGAAAAAGCAAGCTCACGTAATTCGTCTAATTCTTTAGAATACCCATCGGCAATGGTCTTGCCTTTGAGCATATTCACCGGGGCCTCCTCATTGATCATCTCCTTGATCTTGGCCCTGAGCGTATCGCAGCTATGCAATTGACCGGCAATGCCTTGTAATGCCGTGTCATCGGTTTGAGAGGCCAATTGTTTTATGGGTACAATGGCTTCTAATGATTTTTTTAATTGAATAACCTCCTTGGGGCTGATTTTTCCGGTAGCGACCTTGGCAATCAAACGCTCTATATCACCAATTTGTTTAATCCGGTGTTGAAATTTTTGTAAGGTATCCTCATGTTGGCTCAAATGTGAGACGACCTGATGTCTTCCCCGTATTTTTTCAATATTCTTCAGGGGCAGGGCCAGCCAGCGTTTTAATAGTCGCCCGCCCATAGGAGAGATGGTCTTGTCGATAACATCTAAAAGGGTGACTGCATTGGCATTGGTCGAATGGTAAAGCTCTAGATTTTTGATGGTAAAGCGATCCATCCAAATATGGTCCTCCTCGGCAATACGTTTTAAGATTCCTATATGCTGTAACTGCCTGTGCTGTGTTTCTGATAGGTAATGTAAAACTACACCAGAGGCCACTATGCCATGAGTAAGATGGTCTACCCCAAAACCTTTGAGGGTCTTGGTCTTAAAATGGTTGTTCAAGGTCTCTAGGGCATAATCATCTTGATAAACCCAATCTTCCATAAAAAAAGTATGGAATTGGCTGCCGAATAGTTCTACAAACTCTTTTTTATGCGTTTTAGAGACCAAAACCTCGTTGGGAGCGAAATTTTGTAGGAGTTTATCAATTTGTTCCTCGTTGCCTTCTGCAGTAAGGAATTCTCCTGTTGAGATATCTACAAAGGAAACCCCCAATAATTTTCTCCCAAAATGAACGGCACATAAAAAGTTGTTCGACTTCGAGTTCAAGATATCATCGTTCATTGCCACGCCCGGGGTCACCAGCTCGGTAACGCCACGCTTAACAATGGTCTTGGTCATTTTAGGGTCCTCTAATTGGTCACAGATTGCTACTCGTAATCCTGATTTGACCAATTTTGGTAAATACGTGTTTAAAGAATGGTGCGGAAAGCCGGCCAGTTCGGTGCGGTCACCACCATTATTTCGATGTGTCAGGATGATACCCAATATTTTGGAAGCCTTTATGGCATCTTCTCCGAAAGTCTCATAAAAATCACCTACTCGAAATAATAACAGAGCATCAGGATACTTGATCTTGATGGTATTGTACTGTTTCATCAAAGGAGTGACCTTCTTTGTTTTTACCTTGTCTGCCAAAAGTGATTTAATTAATTATTTTTACATTGATTTAAACAATAGAATTCCTCGAGGTAGAGCCTCGAGGTTTTCTATTTGCCTCTCCTAAGGGAAAGACCAGAGCCACAAAAAAAGCGGTTCTTAGTGGGGTTGAATAACGCTCCGAGTACTCGGAGCGGTTTTTGGTGCTGCCGAATATTCCGAAATACAATGAAACTGGCCAAACATCTGCCGAGCCTGTCGAGGAAATCTCTTAGGGCCCAGCTTTTGGAAATGGTCGGTTTCAAGAAATTTTGTATTGTAAACGAATGTACTATTTTCAGCTAGGAGACTCAATAATTGTTAATATTTTACAATAAGTTTTTAGAGGAGCCCTCAAGAAAAGATATTGCGCTAGTTTAGATGAATAAAACGAACCGATCTGTAGCTTTAGGATGCCGCGGTGAAAGATTGCAGTACGAACTCAATCGAAAATAACTCCCCTAGGCTTTGCCTCCGGGGTTTCTGATTTACCTCTCCTTGAGAGAGCCTGCCTACCGCAGGCAGGCTTGCCTGACGGCAAAGGTAGGGTCGGAACTGCCTTTTTGCAGTTCCGGGTGAGTTAAAATACCAAATTTTGGTTTTTGGTAGATGGCGTTCGTAATATTCGATTTCCAAAGAACAAAAAAAAGATAATGCGCAAATTAAAAAATGAAGAGTTAAATAGATTGGATGTTGAGGCATTCAAAAAAGCCAAGAAAACACCAATAACCATTGTTCTTGATAATATTCGAAGTCTGAATAATATTGGGTCTGTATTTCGCACGGCCGATGCGTTCTTGATTAAAAAGATTTATCTCTGTGGTATTACCGCCATACCTCCTCATAAAGATATTCGAAAGACGGCATTGGGGGCGACTGAAAGTGTGGCCTGGGAATACCGGCAAAGTACGACCGAATTGATCGAGGAGCTCAAATCTCAAGGATGTGTAGCCTTAGGAGTCGAACAGGCGGAGGAAGCCCAACAACTACATCATTTTTGTGTAGACAAGGATGCTGAATATGTATTGGTCTTTGGTAATGAGGTAAAAGGGGTTGCCCAAGAAGTAATCGATCTATGTGATACTGTTATAGAGATTCCTCAGTATGGTACTAAGCATTCTTTGAATATCTCGGTAAGTGTTGGGGTGGTGGTCTGGGACCTTTGGGCAAAGCTCAAGGGCTGCCCTTAATCAATAAATCCTTGACGATTAAGTGCCGCGTAGCCGTCTGCTGAACAAAAAAGCAAGGGAAATCCGAACTGAAAAAAAAAGAGGTTTCTGGCGTGATGGAACAAAAAAAACCCTGACCGTTTGGCCAGGGAAAGGTATATAGTTTGAGTTAGTTAGTTGCTCTTTTGCTGGCACAATAACGGGAATACATTTGTTCTGTGCAAGGAATTTATTAAAATTTTGTTAATTCGACACATCGATGGCGAAGTTCTGAATACTTTCGATAATGGTTTCGTAGTCCTTTGAATTGCTTATGAAATCCATTTCGCTAATATCTATTACGAGACTGTTGAGCTCAGGATGCCCTTTGATATAATCAAAATAACCTCTGTTGATACAATCTAGATATTCAGGAGTAATCCTCTGTTCATACTCCCTTCCTCGCTTTTTAATGTTATCCATAAGGCGTGCCGTAGTCTGATAAAGAAAGATATAGATTTTGGGTTTTTTGACCTTTTTGTACATGAAATCGAATATTTTCCGATAGAGTTCAAATTCTTGCTTTTGCAGGGTTATTTTAGCAAAGATGAGCGATTTAAAAATATCATAATCACTGACCATAAAATTCTTAAACAGGTCATATTGTGAGGTGTCATCAGAAAATTGTTGGTAGCGATCTGCCAAAAATGACATTTCTAGCGGAAAAGCATAGCGTGTTTGATCTTTATAAAAATTGGGTAAAAATGGATTGTCGGCAAAGCGTTCCAATACAAGTTTAGCGTTAAAGTCGGCCGATATTTTTTTTGCCAAGCTTGTTTTTCCCGCGCCAATATTTCCTTCAATGGCCATAAAGTCGCTTCGAGAGAAAAGTTCCTTACGGTTGGGGTATAATGTATAGCTTGTTTTTTGAGGTATATCCTTGTCTTTGCATTGCTGTAAAAGATTTCGGGTATCTCCTTCTAATATCGGATGATAAAATTGTGGTGCAATATCCGATAGCGGTCGTAGTACAAAGCGTCTTTCGTGTAATTTTGGATGAGGAATGGTCAATGTTTCCGAAGTAAGAACATCATTATTGTAATATAAAATATCGATATCTATATTTCGTGATTGGTAAGCTGTACCACCAGTTCGTTGTCTTCCCATTTTTTTTTCTATGGATAAAATACGATCTAGTACTGTTCTTGCGGGCATATCGGTTGCTATCTCCAAACATGCATTTAAAAAATCATCGGCATTAAAACCCCAGGCTGGGCATTGGTAGATTTTAGAAATCGCAACGATGTCGCCAATTTCTTTTCCGAGCAAAAATATCGCCCCTTGCAGATTGTGCAATTTTTCGCCCAGATTGCTGCCTATAGAAAGATACACGGTATTGGCTTTGTCCGTCAATGGTTGAGGTTGTTTTATGATGCAAAAAGGAATAGTAAAAACAAGGTGATATGTTCAAACGGCCTCGTTCTGACAAAGTAAACAAAACTAAATCACTTTGGTTATCTTTGGGGCTTAATAATGAACACCTTTAAACTTTTTTGATTAAAGTGCTCCCTATTACTATTAACAAAGGTTTTTGTCCTCGAGTAGACGCTTTTTTGGCTCCATACTGGAGCTAGAGGGTGAGAAAAATGACAAAATAGGGGAGCCAAATAGTATCGTACCTCCTAGAGGCAAAAGTTTAGTGGTATTTAACAAGTTGATTTTGATGAATTTTTTAAGAAATTTTTTGGCGGCTATATTGGGCTGTCTAGTGGCCTTTGGCGTCATGTTCGTAATGTTTATGGTCTTTATTAGTCTCTTAAGTATTGAAGAGGGCATTACCATTAAAAAAAATTCTGTTTTAGAACTTCAGTTACAACAACCCATAAAAGATTATGTTGGGTCTAATAAGGCAGATCCTTTCTCAAGCCTTTTTAAAGAAGCAATGGGGCTCAATGATATATTACATGCCATAAAAGTAGCAAAAGACGATGATAAGGTCAAGGGCATAAGTCTCAATAATAATTTTCTAATGGCCGGTATGGCGCAGACAAAAGCCATACGAGATGCGATAAAAGAGTTTAAAGAGGGGGGTAAATTTGTTTACGCCTATGGCGATTTCTATATGCAGAAAGACTATTATTTGGCAAGTGTTGCGGATAGTATTTTTTTAAATGTGGTAGGCTCCATGGATTATAAAGGATTATCTTCAGAAGTATTGTTCTTTAAAGACCTGCAAGAAAAAACGGGTATTAAAATTGAGGTTATCCGCCATGGAAAATACAAGAGTGCGGTGGAGCCTTTTTTAGCCAATGAAATGAGTATTGCCAACAGGACCCAGATAAAAGAATTGATAGGTTCAATATGGGATTCTATGATAGCTGAAATTTCGGAGGGAAGGAATATTAGTACACAAGATTTAAATAGCATTGCAGATACATTGGGGGGTAGAAACCCAGAACTCGCCAAAGCATCTGGTTTAATCGATGGTGCTGTTTTTTATGACCAATATGAAGATAAGCTTAAAGCGGCCATCGGTATTTCTTTAGATGAAGATATAAATTATGTGAGCCTTGAAGAGTATTCAATAAAAGCCAGTAAGAAGAAGATACATACCGGGAAAGATAAAATTGCGGTAATCTATGCACAGGGTGAAATTAGGTATGGAGAAGGAAGTTCGGATGTAATTGCCCAAGGAATCATCAATAAGGCATTGATTAAAGCTAGGGAAGATGAAAGTATAAAAGCCATTGTGCTTAGGGTAGATTCTCCAGGAGGTAATGCCTTAACCTCTGATCTTATTTGGAGAGAAATTGTGCTTGCTAAAGCAATAAAACCGGTAGTGGTTTCTATGGGTAATGTAGCGGCTTCTGGGGGCTATTATATTGCTGTAGGGGCAGATAAGATATTTGCAGAACCTACTACAATTACGGGGAGTATAGGTGTTTTTGGTATAGTGCCCAATATAAGCGAACTGGCAGCAGATATAGGAATCAACGCAGAACAGATAGGTACAAATAAAAATTCAGTGGATTATTCTTTTTTTGAACCTATGACAGATAGGTATAGAAATGTGGCACAAGAAGGAGTGGAGGAGGTCTATATGACTTTTTTGAGCAGGGTTGTCGAAGGAAGAAACATATCTATGGCAAAGGTCGATAGTTTCGCCCAAGGACGCGTATGGAGTGGGGTAGATGCCAAAAGACTAGGTCTTATCGATGAACTGGGAGGTTTAGACGATGCGATTGAAGAGGCTGCTTCCTTGGCCGGTTTAGAGGCGTATAAAATTAGGAATTACCCCAAATATAAATCAGGCTTTGAGCGCTTTATGGAAAACTATGCCAGTGCAGGCATTAAAGTAAAGCAGCGTTTTATTGAAGATGAAATAGGCGTAGAAGCGTATTCTATTATAAAAGAGGTAAAGGCCGTAATGGAACAGAAGGGGATTCAAGCCAGAATGCCTTTTGTCTTAAATATCAAATAGGGTTTGACGCCAATTTAACTACAATCTAAGTCATTCAAACGCATTCATACTTCGGCTTCACTCGGTACAGTTTTTGAGTTTTATCGCTTTGCTCGTCATTGCAAGGCACGAAGCAATCTGTTTCCTGATTTCCAGAAATTTAACAGATTGCTTCGCCCGCAAAAACAACTTGTTTAGACAGCCTCTTATAATAGTACCTTTTACTTCTTCAAATTTATTTCTACCCGTCTATTTTTTGCTCTGCCGGCATTGTACATATTTGTAGCGATGGGTTTGCTCTCCCCATAACCTACAGATGATAATCGCGAGGCATCGATGCCTTTATCGATTAAAAAGTTTTTTACAGAGGCAGCCCTAGATTCAGAGAGCTTTTGATTGTTGATTGCCGATCCGATACTATCAGTGTGGCCTTCTACCGTGAACTTGGCATTGGGGTACTCTTTTAAGATTTTTATAATATCCAATAGGGCATTTGTAGATTCAATCTTGATTGTTGCATTGCCTGAATTGAATAAAATGGTTTTGGCATACTCATTCAAGGTTTTTTGAATTTTTTCAGTTACGACGGCCTCAATTTCTGGGCAGCCTTTATTGGCTACGGTTCCTATTTCTTGAGGGCATTCATCATCCTTATCAAGGACCCCGTCATTGTCACTGTCTTTCCATGGGCAGCCGTTGTTTTCTACAGGCCCAGCCTCTTGTATGCAGGCGTCATCTTTATCCAAAATAAGATCACCATCGGTATCTGCCCAAGGGCAGCCGTTATTTTCTACTTCACCTGCCTCTTCAGGGCATTGGTCATCTTTGTCTAGCACGGTATCCCCATCGGTGTCAGGCCAAGGGCAACCGTTATTTTCTACAGGTCCGGGGGTCTTTGGGCATTCATCCATCTTATCCATTACCCCATCCTCGTCCTTGTCTTTGAATCTTGGTTGGTAGAGGGGTATTTTTAAACCCGCATAAACATCGGCAGAGGCCATTTCGGTATTGAGTAATGCCGATACAATAGAGCCCGACCCTACATATATGGGGCCAAATCGCAGTCCTGCCCCCCATTTGAAGCCAGCATTTTGAACTAGGCTTAAAGGCGAGTAGAAACTAAACCATTTACTCTCGAACCTTGGGGTCAAAGAGGTGATATTCGCTATTCTATTTGTATTTAAGTTGTTCGATGTTAAGGCTAGATCAGTGTTTAAATTAATATAGAACTTGCTGTTGATGCTCCAGTCCACATTTAAATGCAAGGCAGTAGGGAGCTTTGATTTTGATGCACTTCCTGAGGAGGTTTCGGTATATAGATTATCCAAGATATCATTAAAACTATCCTCATCATCGAAATCATCTTCATTGACGGTATTGTTGATGTCATATATGGTTTCGGTACTCTCTGTATAGTTTATACCGCCTATATCGGTAATCGATAGACCCAATTTAAGTTTATACTTGTTTTTGTTTTTATAAGGAACTGAGTTGCCGTCTTTGTCGTCATAATAATAGTCTTCATAGTCAGGTCGCCATTCATAAACGACCCCAAGATCAACACCAAAGCCCGTAGCGCCTTTTACAATTTCAAAATCCTCAATATCATCTTCTAGGTTATTGCTATACCCATAGGCTACTTCTCCTTGAGAACGTATGCTTCCCGTGGTTTGTCCGCCACCGAGGTCAGTACCATCGACATCATAGTCGATAATGACATTACTCCCTGTTGAATAGGCATTGCCCAATCCTTGTAAGTACTTTAAAGAGACTCCACCTTTTAAGAAGTGTTGGTCTTTGTTGATTAAATTCTTGGAGATGGTCAATCCGAGTTCGGCCCATGCGTTTGCACTTGTAGTAAAGTTACCTTCATTTACGTTGAAATCGGAGTTCTCGTCAAGGTCATCACTGAAATTATCAATGGTGGTTCCATTTATTTCACTGATATTATAAAAAACCCGCCCCCTAGAAAATAGAGCTATAGCGGTGTTTCGATTTATGTTGAACATAAAAGAAGGGCCTAGAATATCTACATTACCAAGAATATTATTGTCCTCTGTTGGCGTTTTTGTGCCATGTATGTCAAAATCGAAATCACTACTAGTCAAATCGTTTAGTGCAGCCTTGTAATAATCATTAGAAATAAAGGCACTGGCCCCAACAAGGTTAATGTCTGCTTTAAAGCGCGAATCTACTATGTTTGCGGGGTTTGAAATTAAGCCGTGTACACCACTGTAGTTGTCGGTAAGGTAACCTATGTAGGATTGTGCCTTTGTTGTGGCTATTACACCAATTAGGCATAATCCAAGTATTGATTTTTTTATCATTATTTATAATAATTGGGTTGGTAATTTTTTGTTTTTATCTTAAAGCTTAAATTTGATAGGGGCACTATTTTAGGAGAGTGTTAAAACCTAACGGGTTTCCTTACATTTAATTGTGATTTATGAATGAATTTTCACTAGAGAAACGCCTGTCTGCACGGGATAAAAAGCTGGCATTTATGATATATTTGTATCTAGGGGCGCTTTTTATAACGGCATTGGTAGTGTCGAATCTTATTTTTCAAAAGTTCTTTTATTGGAATCCCTTTGGTAATATCACTGTTTTTGGGGTGTCTCTGTTTGAGGTTTCGGTGGGTATACTTCCGTATCCAATAACCTTTTTGATTACCGATCTTATTTCGGAGATTTTCGGAAAGAAAAAAGCGAATCAGATTGTGACCGCAGGTATTTTCGCATCTTTCTTTTCAATGGGGATTATTTTATTGGCTGATATGGTCCCAGCTCTGCCGAATTCGCCTGTAAACAATGAGCAATTCAGCAAAGTCTTTGCATTGTCTCCCCTTGCTGTTTTAGCATCTATGATTGCCTATCTATTTGCGCAATATATAGATATTGCCATCTACCATTTTTGGAAAAAAATTACCAGAGGAAAACATTTATGGCTGCGCAACAATTTTTCAACCTTTGCATCCCAATTTATTGACACTTTCACCGTTGTAAGTTTATTATGCATTTTTAAAGTGTTGCCATGGAGCATGTTCTATGGCTTGGTGGTGAGTGGTTTCCTTTTTAAGGTTTTAATTGCATTTTTAGACACCCCTTTGCTTTATTTGTTCGTATCTATCCTGAGAAAACGATTTAAGCTTAAGCTTGGAGAGGAAATACAATTGGAAGTATAGATCGAATTTTCGCTGTTTCAAAAATTATAAGAAATGAAAAGAAAATCGCTAAAAATTATTGGTGCCTGTTTGTTGCTCGTCATTGGTGCCTTGGTAACCTTGCCTTTTTTTTTAGAAGGTAAAATAGGAGATATCATTAAGAACAAGGTCAATGAGAATATTAATGCTACTTTAGATTTTGCCGAGGCGGATTTAAGCTTGTTCTCGAATTTTCCAAAGGCCAATGTGGTTTTAAAAGGGGTTTCATTGGTGAACAAATCGCCCTTTGAAGGCGATACTCTTTTCTCTGCCAATACCATTGAACTTAGCATGTCGATTAATGAACTTTTTAAAGGCGTAGACGACCCAATTAGTATTAGCAGTTTAAGAGTAGATGGCGTTCTTGTGAATGTTATTATCGACCAGGATGGAAATGCCAATTATGATATTGGAAAAGAAACAACATCTGACGAAACTCCTGAGGAAGGTACAGGCTTTAATTTAAGTATGGAGTCCTACGAGATTACCAATACCCAGATAATATACCATGATCTAGCCGGGAAACTATTGTTAGATATCTCTGAAATGAACCACTATGGAAACGGAGATCTGTCTTTGGAGAAATCAGAATTAAACACAAAAACTGATGCCCTGATTACTTTTGAGATGGGCGGCACCAATTATTTTAACAAGAACAAAATAAAGCTCGAAGCCTTAATCGGTATTGATCTAAAAGAAAACAAATATTCTTTTTTAAAGAATGAGCTTTTACTGAATCAATTGCTCTTGGTTTTTGATGGGTTTATAAAGCTCAATGAAGAGAATCAAGAAGTAAATGTGAGCTTTAAAACGGCCTCATCTGATTTTAAAAACTTTTTGGCACTGATTCCTGAGGAATATTCGAAGAATATAAGCGATGTGAAAACTACGGGGAATTTTACGGTCGCAGGAGAATTTAAGGGAGTGGTCGATGAGAATCATATTCCGAAGTTCAGTATTCATATCAATTCAAATAAGGCCTCTTTTAAATATCCTGATTTACCAAAACAGGTTCGCAATGTATTTATAGACACAAAGATTGTCAATGCGACTGGTATTGTTGAGGACACCTATGTAGATATAAAGAAATTGTCTTTTATGATTGATGAGGATAAATTCAATATGACCTCTAGAATCGTGAATTTAATGGGGAACACCAAGGTGAACGCCCATATCGATGGTAAAATGAACTTGGCTAATATCTCCAAAGCGTACCCCGTACCTGAAGAACTAGATTTGAAAGGAGTATTGAATATGGATATTACTACGGCCTTCGATATGGCATCAATCGAGAATGAGCAGTATGAAAACACCAAGACCAGTGGTACTTTGAATCTAAAAGATTTTGAGTACAGCTCAGATGAGCTAGCCAATCCGGTACAATTAAACACCACTTCAGTAACCTTTAATTCTAAGACCGTCACTTTGAACGCATTAAACGGCCTTACCGGAGAAACAGATTTTAATGTCACAGGAACCATTAATAATCTTTTGGGTTTTGTCTTCAATGAGGAGAAGGTAGAGGGCAACTTTAACTTAAGCTCCAATAGATTTTCTTTGGATGATTTTATGGTAGAAGAAGAAGTTGCTGAAGATGGCAATATCGAAACCGTTGAAGAGCGCATTAAAATTCCTTCGTTCTTAGATTGTACAATCAATGCAACGGCCAACACGGTGCTCTATGATGATCTGGTATTGAAGAACGTATCAGGTAAATTACGTATAAAAGATGAAAAGGCGACCTTGATAAATATGACTTCTTCATTGTTTGGTGGTAAGCTCGGCTTTAATGGCGAGGTGTCTACCAAAGAAGAAACGCCCACTTTCGCCATGAAACTAAATATGGATAGTTTTACTATTAGAGAAACCATTAAGGCTATGGAGCTCTTTGATGCCTTGGCGCCAATCGCCGCTGTTTTAAAAGGTAAAATGAATTCTGATATTGAGATATCAGGAAATCTGACCAATGATTTTTCTCCAGAAATGGCATCGATTTCAGGCAAGGTATTGGCCGAGGTTTTGGCAACCGACATTAACCCCAATGAAGCACCCTTGTTTTCTAGTTTGGCCAGTAAGCTAAATTTTCTGGATTTAAAAAGCTTGAATCTAAAAGGATTAAAAACGGTACTCGATTTTAAAGACGGTAAAGTAAATGTGAAGCCTTTCACGGTGATGTACAATGATATTGCCGTTAATATATCAGGTAGTCATACGTTTGATAAAAAACTGAGTTATAAGGCCACTTTTGATGTGCCTGCCAAATATTTGGGTACAGAAATAACAAGCCTTATCGCTAGGGTAGGAGAAAAGGAAATGGAAGATTTGACCATTCCTGTAACCGCAAATATTGGAGGCGATTATACCAACCCCAGCGTAAGCACCGATTTAAGCTCAGGAATCAAGAACCTTACAGCGCAGTTAGTGGAAATTCAAAAACAGAAACTGTTGAACCAAGGAAAGGATAAGGTCAAGGATTTATTGGGAGGTATTCTTTCAGGAAATTCCTCGGAAAAAGATAGCCTAGAAAAGGAAAACACTGTAGAAGAAGGTGTCAAAGAAGTTTTAGGCGGCTTATTGGGTGGTAAAACGGATGCAAAAGAAGGCGATACTATTAAAAATGACTCTATTGAGCCTGAAAAAGATGTGCTTAAAGAAGCTGCCACCAGTATTTTAGGAGGCTTTTTACGAAAAAAGAAAAAGGATACGGCGAATTAATTCATATATGTTTCTAAAAATGAATAAAGACAGAAAATATAAAAACCTGAGCTGTAGCTAGTAATCTTAGGTCGAACTCAGGTTTGTATTTATTTTCCGTTTCAAATTTAGGTACAGCTCATGGTATAATTATCAATTGAGAAGTGGACTAGGGCTTTTCAAAGAAGTACTAGTGTGCTTAGCCTTGGGCTAATTATGACAATACACCAGGAGTACGATGAAGGCCAAAAAAATAATCCCGTTCCAGACGGTTCTTACAGCGTGTAATTTACCCCAATTCAATAGATCGTTTTTAGTTTGATTCGAGTTTGGCTCTACATCATCGGCCATTAATCTTCTGTTTAGAGGCATCATAAAGAAAATAGTATAAGGCCCGTTTAAATGCATTAATAAAGAGATGCCGAACCACCACCAGTTTTCGGTGGTAAATGATAAGATTAAAGCCAAAATACTACCCACAATTGACATGGCTAAAACAACCTTAGGTGTTTTATCGAAAAAGGGCTTAAAGACTTCAATGGCGGCAATACGAGATATTATTTTCAAGATAGGATGTACAATAATCGATGATGTCAGGGCCACTCCAAATTGAGCCCCCGTAATTAAAATAATCAGCGTTATAAGTAAATTAGTTATGGTATTGGTTTTTAGTGTTTTTTATCTAAATGCAAACGCTTCGTCGTAAATATTTTTGTTTGATACCTTTTTCAGTTTCAGCTGTTTTGTCAAATTATCCTTTAAACCTGAGTTCGACCTAAGGTTTAATCTACAGAATACAAATAAAAGCTAAGATTTGAAATGGAAAATTTGAAGGAATATCTGGATATTTCAAA
>JASFYU010000129.1:0-12964 GCA_045046905.1 Flavobacteriaceae bacterium
TATGCCCCAAAAAACCCTAAAATTGAAGAAAAACATCAACCATAGTGCGTGCCGTTGGTGCTACGATGACATTCCTATGGAGGATTTTCTGAAAAGCCTTAATGAATTAGGAGTGAAAGCCATGGACCTAACGGGCCCAGAAGACTGGCCATTAATGAAAAAATATGGCATTCATGCCTCAATGTGCTGGGGCGCCGGTCTTGGAATCGAAAAAGGGTGGAACGACCCCTTACTACACGAAGAGCTCATAAAAGATTACCTACAAATAATTCCGAAAGTGGCTAAAGCTGGCTATACCAACCTTATTTGTTTTAGCGGCAACCGTAATGAAACGGACGATGCGGTGGGACTTCAACATTGTGTGACCGGATTAAAACAAATCATGCCCTTGGCCGAAAAACATGGCGTAGTCATACAAATGGAGCTACTCAACTCCAAGGTCGATCACGAAGACTATATGTGTGACCATTCTGCATGGGGTGTTGAACTTTGCAAACAACTGGGTTCTGAAAACTTTAAGCTGCTTTATGACATCTACCATATGCAAATTATGGAAGGTGACGTTATTCGCAATATCCAAGATTACCATCAGTACTTTGGACATTACCATACTGGCGGCAACCCGGGTAGAAATGAGATCAATGAAACTCAAGAACTTTTTTATCCTGCCATTATGAAAGCGGTTGTAGCCACTGGTTACAAGGGCTATGTAGCCCAAGAATTTATACCAACCTGGGAGGATAAGATTGCGGCATTAAAAGAAGCTGTGACCATTTGTGACGTATAACACCCATTTATATTCAAAATTCGTATAAATAGGCAAAAAGCCGTAAAATATAAGGAATGGAGATTTATCGCGCTATCTTTTTGGCTCTGAAGGCAACCACTACATCATAGTGTCGAAACTATTTGTCAGATAAACGTTTTTCTATCGCTTTGTTCCAAAGTAGCTGTTGCTGCACATTCCTAGAGAAATTAGTCTCATAATCATACTTTTTTTGAAAGTTACTCAGATCTTTAAGAATGCTTTTATAAATGGCCTTAATTTCTGTCTTTACGTTTTTGGTAAAAATGGCATTGGCCAAACGCTTTCTCATTTTTCGGGCATACAGTTCAGAAATATCAAAATGCAATTGTTCGTGACTTAAAATCAAGGCATCACATAGCTTCGGCTGATACCAAGACTGCTCAGGATAGAAATAAGCACCCACTTTAATATCAAGTTCAAACCGCCCCTTATTTTCTACGGAAGAAAATTGGTAAGAGAGTCCACTTGCAGTAACCGCCGATGCCCTAGCCCTTTTAAAAGGTCTTCCTTTAAAATTTTTCCATTGCAACTTTAGTTCGGGACTCCATGGAATCGCCTCCTCTTGTGAAAAGACAAAACCTACGGTAAATATAAAGGCTGAGAATACGATACATTTTAAAGTACCCAATTTTGTTTTATTTTATAATATACGTTGTGGATTGGTTTTCATGTACCTACCCTGCCGCTGCATTACGGTAGCAAATATATTTTACCTCTGAGATTGCAGCTGATCCTTCACCTCTTTGATTCGCATGTCCTCATAGGCCATAATATAAGATGCCTGGTTGAAATACCCAGAAGCGGCATCCTTCTTCTCATACGAAAATTTATTACCCGTATACTCTGTCTCTCCGATAATTTTTGAGACTTCGACAAGATTCTTCTTATAGGCTAGTTTTAACAATAAATCGTAGGTTAAATCAAAACCACGAACGGCATATCGATCCGGAGTATCACCAAAACGTTTGCGGTATTGCTTTACAAAAGTATCATTGCTCACCTCTCTATATACCGATGGATAGGTGAAATTAAGATTCGACAAATGTGAACTTGAAATCACATCATTATCAAAGGCATCGTTTTTATCTGTGGTCAACATACGTACGCTTATTCTTTCAGTATCTAATAAGGGGTCTAAAAGTACATTTTGAAAGGAGTTCAAGATTGAAGTTACACTAGATACCAATTTAAAATCATCGGTTTCAACAAAGATCCAATTCTCCATTGTTTTGGAAAGCAACAACTTGAGTCTTTCAATATTAACACCAATATTTTTCTCTTCCTCTTTCACCACGGCCACTTTGGCCCCTGGAAATTTTTTCAAAATAGAATCTCTCACGGCGACATGTCTCGCATCGGCTATGATGATAATATTCTGATTCGTGCGTTGGCCTTCTACATAGTCAATCATCTTCTTACGAAGCACGACATTTGAGGTACGCGAAAAGAATACATTATTCAAGCGCATATCAACTGCTACCGAAATAGGAGCAATAACAGGAATTTGATACTTTGAGGCTTGTACGGCTACTTCTTTCAGTGAATTAACATCTAAAGGGCCTACTATCGCGCTGTATTCCATTAAATTTTCGCGAAATAGAATCTCCTTGGTCTTTGCCGGATCAAACTGGTTATCAAACGTCTTCACATCGACAGAGACCCCTAATTTAGCCATGAAATCCAAAGCAATCAAAGCCCCAGAATAAAGGCCAAGACTGTATTTTAGGCTTTCACGGCTTTTTATGGCTTTCTTAACTTCTGATTTGTTATTCAAATTGAGCTTGTTCAATTTGAAAGGCAAAAGAAACATGATTTTTGGCCTATTATCTGTATTTATACTATCTAACAGATTAATTTTATCGAGTATCAATGCGTTTTTGACCTCAAAATCGCCTGTTTGATCTTTGGGTAATTTTAGTACCATCCCCGTTTTTAACCCTAGTTTTAAATCGGGGTTTAAAGCCAATAGATCGGTATATGAAATTCCTAATTTTCGGGTCAGAGAGAAAAACGTTTGTTTTGGTTTTACCTCATAAAAAATAAAATTATCAGTATTGACTGCTCCTAAATCTATCTTTTTCTCAGGAAGACGTATGACCATCCCTTCTTTCAAACCATTATTCTCGATAATTTCAGGATTCAAGCGCACAATATCCTCAGGCTTAATATCATACTCTTTTCCTAGGCTATACAATGTCATTTTAGCCGGCACGGTGTAGGATACATACAATTGTGTCACTTGCTCTTCGACACTACTACCCGCTATTTTAGGCATTCTAAGTTCTTGACCTTGTCGCAAATAATCATTGATTTTTGAAAGATTCGGATTCAACACCAACATACTGTCAATGGTTATGCCGTATTTATGAGCAATACTCCATCTAGTTTCTTGAGAAGCTACCGTATAGGTTTCAAAATCAGCCTCATTTATAGTATTCTCCTCTGACCTGAGCCTTCTATACTTCGGAATACGAAGCCTCATCTTTTTCTTTAGTTGGGAGGAGTACAGCTCGGGGTTGTACTTTTTGATATCATTCTCTGTAATATTGTAACGCTTGGCAATACCATAAAGTGTTTCTTTTTTTCGCACCCGATGTGATGCAAACCCTATAGGGTCTTCTTGCTCTTCGGGCGCTACCTCGACAAGCGGTATTGCTCGATTCTCTTCAGTATCTCCTGGAGAAATCACCAAAATGGTATTGGGTCGTAATTCTTGACCTAGTTTTATTTCCTTATTGAATTTAAGAATATTATAGGGCGTCACCCTATATTGTTTGGCAATACTCTCCAAGGTCTCACCACTCTTCACGGCATGCGTAATATATTTTTGCGCCGTCAGCGTACAACTAATTAACACAAATAGCAGCAACACAGCTGTTTTCTTCAAAAATTGGTTCATATTTATTCCCATTCAATAGTTGCCGGTGGTTTAGAACTAATGTCATACACTACCCTATTCACTCCTGGCACTTTATTAATAATATCATTCGATGTTTTTTGCAAAAACTCATAGGGCAAATTTACCCAGTCAGCTGTCATGCCATCGGTACTTTCTACGGCACGTAAAGCTACACATTTTTCATAAGTGCGTTCATCGCCCATGACCCCTACACTATTTACGGGTAAAAGTATGGCTCCGGCCTGCCAAACTTTATCATAAAGTCCCCATTCCCTTAATCCATTGATAAAAATAGCATCAACTTCTTGTAGAATGGCCACCTTTTCACGGGTTATATCTCCTAAGATACGAATGGCAAGCCCTGGTCCGGGAAAGGGATGTCTACCCAAGCGCTCACCGTCAATCTTCATACTTGCACCTACCCTACGCACTTCATCTTTAAACAACATTTTCAAGGGCTCTACCACCTTCAATTTCATAAAATCAGGTAGTCCGCCTACATTATGATGACTTTTTATAGTTGCCGATGGTCCGCCCGTAGCCGATACTGATTCGATTATATCAGGATAAATTGTACCCTGTGCCAACCATTTGGCATCTTCTACCAAATGCGACTCGTCATCAAAGACCTCGATAAATACCCTACCGATTATTTTTCTCTTTTTTTCAGGATCACTCTCGCCTGCCAAGGCGTCCAAAAAGCGTGCCGAAGCATCTACTCCTTTCACATTGAGGCCCATATGCTCGTATTGGTCAAGTACTTCTTTAAACTCATTCTTGCGCAAAAGTCCGTTATCCACAAAAATACAATGCAGGTGTTTGCCTATTGCCTTGTGCAAAAGAACGGCGGCCACGGTAGAATCGACTCCTCCCGAAAGCCCTAGGATAACCTTGTCATTTCCGATTTTCTCCTTTAATGCCGCGACCGTGGTCTCTACAAAAGCATCGGGAGTCCAATTCTGTTCGAGTCCTGCAATATGTACTAAAAAATTCTCGAGCAACAATTTCCCTTGGGTAGTATGGTATACTTCGGGGTGAAACTGTATGCAATAAGTATCCTCATTCTTGAATTTGAATGCGGCATTCTTCACATCATTGGTGCTCGCTAAAAGTGTGGCGTCTTCAGGCAGCTCTTTAATGGTATCTGCATGGCTCATCCAAACTTGTGAACCTTCAATAATCTCATAAAAAAAAGGTTCGTCGTTTTTGATAGTCGTAAGTCGGGCTCTACCATATTCTCTGGTATTGGATGCGGCCACCTTACCACCATGAAAATGGGCCAGGTATTGAGCACCATAACAAACTCCTAACAAAGGAATTTTTCCTTTAATTTGAGAGAGATTAGGATGCGGAGCATCATCTGCCCGAACAGAAAAAGGGGAACCTGAAAGAATGACCGCCTTATACCCCGACAGGTCTTTTGGCAGTTTGTTATATGGTTTAATTTCACAGAAAATATTCAGTTCTCGAACCCGTCTTGCGATGAGTTGTGTGTACTGAGAACCAAAGTCTAGAATGAGGACGTTGTTTTGCATGCGCAAAAATAGTAAAATGAAAAAATGGGAAAGGCCCTTTGAGAGATATTTATGAGGAGCTTTTCAACAAAGTGATAAAGTAGACTACCTCGACCCAAGAGTATGAGCTAGTTTTAGAAGAACTCCCTTTTCATTGCGATAGCTATAGGAATGACACTATCTCGATAATTATCAGGAGAGCAGCTGCCCATTAGTTGAGGAATTAGGCTCAATCTATGGGTATCGCCTAAAGTTAAATAGTAAATTTATATAATATCAGTTAATATCATGAATATCATATACTTAAAAGGTTTCCTACAAATTAACAATCATCGTATTTTTGAGAATAATACCTGTTTTATGTATTCGAAAATCTAGTACATCTTGAAACCTAGATTACGAGGCTCTAATGTCTAAGACAGCTTAAACTAGGACGCACTACAAAACACAAAAGCCCGGGCTACCACACCCGAGCTTATAAACCAAAATCAAAAATCACCTAACACATGAACTTAATGTGACACTAATTAAAATTTTCTAATTCATAGCAATTCATATCTAGAACAATCGAAACTGAAAATACCCTACCTAAAAATATTATTATTTTTTAAAACTTTTTAAAACCTTGTATATATGTCTATTCTGCGCATTGAACTGTCTCAAGAATTTTACGGCTAAATTACCTTGGGGCAAACCTGCCTGATGAAGAGACAGGCCTAGGGGCATTTGGTGAAAATGACTTTATAGAGATCCAAAATCTCTTCCTGATTATTATCAGAATCGCCTAAATGAAACAACTAAAAACGAGCTCAGTAAGTAGAAGTCAAGTTTTAGTTATCTTTAAACAACCTAAGGAAAATGATAGATGACTACTGAATTTTTTACTGAACTGAAGGAAGACTTAAAAAGTGGAGCTACTGAAAACGGACATCCATTTCGATATTTTACTTTTGCAACCGTAGGTTCAGGAAGAATCGCCCGCCTTAGAACCGTGGTTCTTAGAAAAGTAGATTCTGATTTAAAATTGACTTTTTATGCAGACAAACGTTCCAAAAAAATAATCCATATCAAGGAGAACAACAATGTAAGCCTACTCTTTTATAATCCCGATAAATTATTTCAACTCCGCATTGATGGGGTAGCTACCATAATCGAGGATGAAAATACCAAAAGAGACTATTGGAACAGTATCGGATCAAGATCGCAAAAAGAATACACTTCAGCGACAGCACCAGGAAGCGTTATCGAAAACCCCGATACCTTGGGGTATTTGCAAAAGGAGAATCATTTCTGCGCTATAGAAATACAAGCATTCAAAATCGAATATTTAAAATTGAGACAACCCACTCATCTTAGAGTGCGGTTCTCAAAAGAAGGTCTTGTATGGAAAAGCGATTTTCTGGCACCCTAGTCTGAATAGACTTGAGGCCGCTACGCTTTTAGACAAGAGATTAGCTGGCAGACGATAGAAAGAATTGCATTGACTAGTAAACTACCTCAGGGCAGGCCTGCCTTTACCGCAGGTAGGTTAAACCCACTGGTGGGAATAAAAATGGCCGCAATACACAAAATAAAGTACTCGCTTGAAAATTTAGATTCTTGAAATGCCTAAGGCGGCATATGTAAACCTTTCATTCGCCTAATTAGGGTAACATGCTAAAAACCTTGTATTTGCATCTAATTTCATCAAAGCTATTATCCTCTGATGACACCACTGGTTTTATTGCATGGTTTCTAAAATATCTACAATATCTTTTTCAGTAGTATCAGGGTTTATAAAGCAGAATCGTGACACCGTCTCGCATTCGGTTCCTTTTTTCCATTTGGTGGGGGTGACCAAGGCAAAACCACTCTCGTGGTTTCTATAGGTCCAATTTCTATAATCTTCGGGCGTCCACCCCTTGCGTCTAAACAACACACATGAAAGACTAGGTTCTCTCACTAATTCTAGAATAGGATTTTTCTCGATAATACTACCGGCCAAATTAGCCAGTTCAATACCTCTTTCTATAGAGGATTTATAACTTTCAGTACCATGGGTGGCCAAGGAATACCACAAAGGAAGTCCACGTACCCTACGGGTCAGCTGTATTTGGTAATCGGAAGGATTAAACCCCTGGGCTCCTTCATCCTTAAAAATATCTAAATAGGAGCCTTCTTGTGCATGGGCTTCTTTTGCCAGCTCTGGTCTTTTATAAATTACCGCGCCACAATCATAGGGAGAGAACAACCATTTATGGGGATCAATGGTGATGCTATCGGCCTTTTCAATGCCCTCGAACAAATGTCGAACAGAATCTGCGGCCAAAGCCCCGCCCCCATATGCGGCATCTACATGAAACCAAAGGTCTTCTTGTTCACAAACTTTTGCTATACCAGAAAGATCATCGATGATGCCTGCATTGGTAGTACCACCGGTAGCTACCACAGTAAACAGTCTTTTTCGTTGATCTGCGTCAAGTGTGTTTATACTTTCTATAAGGGCTTCTGCGGTCATTAAATCTTCTGTTTCGACCAAGAGCACATCGACATCGATTACTTTTGCCATGGCCTTGATAGAGGAATGAGCTCCTACAGAAGTGACCATAAGGCCTTTTTTATTTTTGTTTTCGGAGTTCTTTCGCCATTGTTCTCTTGCGGTGACCATGGCCGATAAATTTGCGGCAGTACCGCCACTGGTAAAAACACCGAAAGCACCATCAGGTAGTCCTGTAAGCGATACCAACCAACGCATGGTTTCGTTTTCACAAAAAATACCCCCTGCTCCTTCCATCCAATAAGCGCCATGAATACTAGAGGCCGAGGTGACCAGGTCGAACATAATAGCCGCTCTAGTGGGGGCTGCCGGCACAAAGGCCAAATGTCTAGGATGATCAATAGGCACTGTTGCCTTTACGAGCACGTCTCTGAACAACTGAAATGCCTTTTCACCTCCGATACCCTGAGCGGTTATGGTCTCCCCTACCAGTTTCCTTAGTTCTTCTTCCTTTTTGGGTTTCCCTATTTCAGGCGAAGTATGTGATATTCTGCTAATAACATATTTCATGACATCTAAGGTCATTTCTACCAATTCTATGTCTATGTTGTGCATACATTTTATTTAGTTATGCAAAGGTAGCATATTGTTTCACCAGCATTTTTTTTACTACTAAAATTTCAGTTGACGAATTTATTTATTCTCACCTATGGGTTTAGCCTGCCTTTGCCGCAGGCAGGTCTGTCCCGAGGTAGTTTACTTACCAACTTTTATAGAAGAGATAACCCAATAAGGACTGTAATTATGCGATATGAATGATGGTAAAGTCTTTGGAAAGAGGCCGTAATGAATTCATTAACAGAGGAATAAGCTTATCTCCTAAATCCAAATACAATTCGGAAAAATTAAGGTTTCTTTCTTGTAGTGATGTACTAGGGAATAATTCATTTTGGATTTCGGTCATGCGCACTACCTGATCCTTTAATTTTCTTTTTTGAGCTTTCAACAAGCGTTTTTCTAGTTTATCGAGTCCTCTTTTCTGCTTTACCTCTTGTGCCTTTACCGCTCCTAAGAAAGATTTATCAGTTTGTTCAGCCAAATCATAAAGCCCCTTAAACTGTTCTTCTAAAAGCTTTTTTTGTGAAGAAAAATCGATATCAATATTCGAGATTGCCCGAATCTTTTTATTGATAAAACTGCTCTGCTTCATGAATAGGTCAGGTATGGTCAAATCCATTTTTATCAGCTTTTTTCTTTGTTTTTCAGAAATCACAAGGGCCGAGTTGCGTAGAAGAAGCATAGGAAAAGGTACGTCAATAGCTTCAAAAGATGATTTTAGTTCTAACCAATAGGCCAATTCTCCGCCTCCGCCAATATAACAAAGGTTGGGTAATATTACCTCTTGATATATGGGGCGCGCAATCACATTGGGCGAAAATCGGCCAGGAAAATCATCGATCTCTTTGAGTAGCTCGCTCTTACTCCAAGATACTTTTGAATCAGTTAGGGCATATCGGTCGCCCGACTCAACAATACGCTCACGAATATCATCCCTTAAATAGAAATAATTGATTTCTCTTGGGTTTACCTGTATCTCATAATCTTTAGATAGTTCTTGTAATCGAACATTAGTTTCCGATACTTTTTGGTAGGGTATGGTTTCGAATAAATCTTTCTTGATATAAGGAATGAGCAATTTTTTTAAATCAATATCATCACCATCAACAATGACCAAGCCGTAATGTCCGAAAAGTTCATTCGCCAAATAACGGGTGGCATCGGTTAAATTATTATGATTCAAATAGGCTTTTTGAAATAATTCTTTCAAGGCTTCTGCAGTATCACTATGACCAATTTCATTGGCAAAGGCATCATAAACCTCTTGAAGGCCTTCAGTTTTCAAATGGCCTACAGCACCTGAAGCATCTCGGTTCCATTGTAATTTTTTTCCCTTTAAATTAAAATAATTGATTTCATCAAAATCGTGGTCTTCGGTGGCCATCCAATATATAGGTACAAAATTATATTTCGGATATTCTTTTTTCAGCTGCAGCGTAAGGTTTATTGTGCTAATGATTTTGTACAAAAAATACAATGGCCCAGTAAAAAGGTTCAGTTGATGGCCGGTAACAACGGTAAAAGTTGTTGGCTCCTTCAACATAATCAGATTATTTTTGGTGCTGCCACTCACATTAAATGCATCATACTGCTTCAGTAGCGCATCATACAAAACTGCCCTATGGGCTTCTGGAAAATGTATAGCTTTCTCATTAATCTGGCCTTCGAAATTCTCAATAGTAGGAAATCGGTTATAAAAAGGTTTTAGTTCATCCTTTTCATCAATATAATCACAGATTAGTTCAGAAAAATAACCGGTTTTTTTTAAGGGAAGACAGTCAATAGCCATAAATACGATGAGAATCTGGGTAAAGATAAAATTCTTAGAATATCAAATTCCTAAAAATACGTTAATTGCTACGACCACTCACCCTAGAAACCTATTAAATCGTAGATTTTCGACCGCTGTTGTCGGCAATATTCATTAGTTTTGATTTCATACGAACCAATACCCTCGGGGCAAGGCTGCCTTTCGATAATTAAACCTTTAGCTTAAAATCAACAACCTCAACCCAAGGGTAGGAGCTGTGTTTCTGAAAAATAATTTTTGATTCTAAGGCGAGCCCCTTCATAGGTAGACAAGCATCAGCGAAGCTGCTGGCATAGGCAGGCCTGCCTGTAGTAGGCAAGTTAAACCCTCAATGAGGGATTAAAACAAATTTATGAAGCAGTTTTTACGCTTATTCACTCTCTTATTTGCTTTCTCTTCGGTTTCTCAGGAAATACAATCGCCTTCCGAGTTTTTAGGCTACGAGCTAGGCACTGAATTTACGTGGCACCACGAGGTAGTAGACTATTACCAATACCTTGCCGATAAAGTTTCGGATCGCGTTCGATTGCAGGAATATGGAAAAACTAATGAACAAAGACCTTTGCTATTGGCCTATATCTCATCACCCAAGAATATCAACAATCTAGAAAGCATACGTTCCGAACATATAAAAAGTACCATCGGAAAAAGCACCGCCTCAAAGGCTATTGTTTGGCTGAGCTACAACGTTCATGGTAATGAAAGCGTAAGCACCGAAGCTTCGATGCAAACCATTTATGAACTTTTAACAAGCAAAAGCGAGTATCTTAAGAATACCATAGTAATTATAGACCCCTGTATTAACCCTGATGGTCGTGAGCGCTACGTAAATTGGTACAAGCAAAATAAAAACACGCCCCATACAACTGACCCCAACAGCAAGGAACACCATGAGGGTTGGCTGAGCGGCCGCAGCAACCATTATATGTTCGACCTCAATCGCGACTGGGCATGGTTGACTCAGGCAGAAAGCCAGCAGAGGCTTAAAGTATTCAACCAATGGCTGCCTCATGTACATGTTGATTTTCATGAACAGGGTGTCGATAGTCCGTATTATTTTGCCCCTGCCGCCGAGCCTTTTCATGAGGTTATAACCAATTTTCAACGCGATTTTCAAATAACCATCGGAAAAAACCATTCCAAATACTTTGATGCTAAGGGTTGGTTTTATTTTACCAAAGAGGTTTTCGACCTTTTTTATCCTAGTTATGGCGATACCTACCCTACCTACAATGGCAGTATCGGCATGACCTATGAGCAAGGAGGTAGCGGCAGAGCCGGACTCAGTATTGTCACCAAAATTAGTGACACACTTACGTTAAAAGATAGAATCTCACACCATCTCACTACAGGGCTATCAACAATCGAAATATCGGCCAAGAATGCAGCCAAGTTGAATCTTGAATTTCAAAAATTTTATCAGCCTAAAAATTACAAATACAAAAGTTATGTAGTACAGGGTGATTCTGATAAAATACAGTCATTGATACACTTATTAGCGCAGCATAAAATCGAATATGGAAAAGCTCATATTGGTACGGTCAAGGGCTATAGTTACGCTACAGGAAAAAACGGAAGTATGAAAACTGATACTACCGCCATTGTAGTATCTACCCAGCAGCCCAAAGGCACCTTGGTCAAGGTCTTGTTCGAACCCAAAGCAAAACTGAGCGATTCGCTCACCTATGATATCACGGCCTGGTCACTACCCTATGCCTACGGACTCAATGCTATTGCTTCGGAAAAAATAGTACTGACAAGAGCAGAAAGTAAATCTATAAATAAACTGAATACTGACCTTAGTAAAGATGCCTATGCGTATATCAGCAAGTGGAGTAGCATGAACAACGCTCGTTTTCTTGCCGAGTTGCTGCATGTGAAAATACGGGTTCGCCACGCGAAAAAACCATTCACGATAGATGACAAAGAATACAAACAAGGCAGCCTGATTATTACAAGGGGAGATAACAAAAAGAATCCATATTTTCTTAAAAAGCTTATAAAAATAGCCGCCAAGCACAGTGTTCCTTTGACCGCTACCAGTACTGGTTTTGTTGATAAGGGAAAAGACTTTGGCTCGAATCAGGTGCAGCCGGTAGCGGCGGTTAAAATCGCAGTACTCTCAGGCAAGCCGACATCGACTCTGCGTTTTGGTGAAATATGGCATTTCTTTGAGCAACAACTACACTACCCGCTGACCGTTTTAGATTCAGACTATATTGACGATGTTGATCTTTCAAAATACAATGTACTGATACTACCGAGCGGCAGTGGCTACAAACACTTTTTCAAAGACGAAAGATTAAGCCATATAAAGGAATGGGTCAAAAAGGGCGGAAAGTTAATTGCCATGGGTGACGCTATACAAGCTATTTCAGAAAAAGAGGGCTTTGGTATCAAGGCACGAAAAAAAGAAAAAGATTCTACCCTTAGCAAAGAGGTAAAAACCTATGATGAGCGCCAAAGAGAAAATATCAAAGATGCCATTAACGGCGCCATATTCAAAACCAAGGTCGATAACACCCACCCGTTGGCCTATGGGTATGAGGACACCTATTTCACACTAAAACTCAATGATGACACCTATGAATACATGAATACGGGCACCGTTGTTTATTTAGAACAAACAACCCGTCCCATTGCCGGTTTTGCCGGTAGTGAAGCACAAAAAAAGATAGCTAATACCCTGATTTTTGGTGTCGAAAACTATGGTGATGGGCAGGTAGTTTATATGGTCGACAACCCACTGTTTCGAGGTTTTTGGGAAAATGGAAAGTTGTTTTTCGCCAATGCCCTTTTTATGGTGCGGTAAAAGATTGGTTATCTTATATATATATAT